>JANMZX010000004.1:0-15222 GCA_031383745.1 Rhodoferax sp.
CGGCGGCCCGATCCTCTATCTGCAGGAGCGCGTGGGTCTCAACGGGCGCTTGTTCAATGTCGTCAAGTTCCGCAGCATGCGTACCGATGCCGAACAGGATGGTCAGCCGCGGTGGGCGGCCGCCAAGGACGACCGGGTCACGCGCGTCGGTCGCATCATCCGCAAATTGCGCATCGACGAGTTGCCGCAGTTGTTCAGCGTGCTCAACGGCGACATGAGCCTGGTCGGCCCCCGCCCCGAGCGGCCGTATTTCGTCGACAAGCTGACGCAGGAGATTCCGTATTTCGCGGTGCGGCAGAGCGTCAAGCCCGGCGTCACGGGCTGGGCGCAGGTGCGTTACCACTACGGAGCGTCGGTCGAAGACTCGGCCGAGAAATTGCAGTACGACCTGTATTACGTGAAGAACCACACGTTGTTTCTGGACCTCGTGATCCTGTTTGAGACGGTTGGCGTCGTGTTGACCGCCAAGGGAGCCCAGTAAATGGCATGCGGTTGCGTTACGGGCGTCGATTTCGGGTGTCTCATGGATGGACGCTGAAAAGCTTCTGCTGGTCGCCTGGAGTTATGGCCTTGCCGGGCTGCTTTACACGGTATTTCCGATCGGCCTGATTGCGCGGGGTTACCTGCGTGCGCCGAGGGACCTTCCGAGGACAGTGCTGCTGTTGGCCATGCTGTGCAGCGCGGCGTGGGCCTGGTTGGTGGTCTCGGGCACTTGGTTTGATCAGTATCTGCTTTTGCGGCTGGCCAGTCTGGCCGATGTCCTGCGGTATGGTGCATGGTTCTGGTTCATCCTGGCACTGATGCGCGTGCCGTCGACGCAAGCTCGCGACAGCGGCCTGCCGTTGCTCCGATGGGGTGTGCTGCTGGTGATGGTGGTTGCGATTGCGCTGCAGTTCCTGCCCGCTACCGATGCCCTTGCCGTTGAGGCACTGCGCAAGATGCGGCTGTTCAGTGCGTTGTCCTTGCCTGTGGTAGCCATGGTGCTGCTGGAACAGTTCTTCCGCAATGCCCTGGAGGATTCGCGTTGGAACATCAAGCCGATTTGCATTGGGTTGGCGGGGGCGTTCGGATTCGACGTGTATCTGTATTCCGAGGCCGTGCTGTTCAACCGGATGGACGGTGACGCATTCGCGATCCGGGGGGCGGTCCACGCGATGGTCGTGCCCTTCCTGGTCTTGTCGACTCTGAGACGCAGCGACTGGTTGTCCAAGATCCAGATCTCGCGGACGGCGGCGTTTCACTCGGCGACCCTCATGTTCGCAGGCCTGTACCTGTTGTTCATTTCCGGGGTGGGGTATTACGTCCGGTTTTTCGGTGGCGACTGGGGCCGTGCATTGCAGCTCGGGCTTGTCTTCATCGGGCTGGTGGTATTGGCGGTTCTCGGCTTTTCCGGCTCCATGCGCGCTCGGCTGCGGGTGTTCCTGGGCAAACATTTCTTTCGCTATCGCTACGACTATCGGGACGAGTGGTTGCGCTTCACCCAGACCCTGGCGGCCAAGAACTCGCCGCAGGAAATGGGCGACCAGGTGATAGGCGGCTTGGCCAACATGCTGGACAGCCCCGGCGGTGGGCTGTGGATGAAGAACCGTGGAGAGGCTACCTATGTCCAGACCGCGCGCTGGAACATCGCCCAGAGTACCGCGCTGGAGGACGCCGGTTCGCCGCTGTGCGAGTTCCTGCGCAGCAGTGGCTGGGTGGTCAACCTGGAGGAGTACCGGTCCTTTCCCAGGAGGTACGGGCAACTGGTACTGCCCCAGTGGCTGCAGGACACCCCCCAGGCTTGGCTGATTGTCCCGCTCAACGTGGCCAATGACATGATCGGCTTCGTTGTGCTGGCCAAGGCGCGCGCGCACATCGACGTTAACTGGGAGGTCAACGACTTGCTGAAGACCGCGGGCCGGCAGGCGGCGAGTTTTCTGGCGTTGATGCAGGCCACCGAGGCGCTGCTCGACGTGCGCAAGTTTGACGCCTTCAACCGCATGTCGGCGTTTGTGGTCCACGATCTGAAGAACATCGTGACCCAGCTATCGTTGATGATGAAGAACGCCAAGCGTCTGCACAACAACCCGGAGTTCCAGCAGGACATGCTGCTGACGGTGGAGAACTCCCTGGACCGCATGCGCCAACTCATGCTGCAATTGCGCGAGGGCGCCACGCCGCCTGGCACGGCGGTAGGGGTGGACCTGGAGGCGATCGTGCGCAGGATCGCCAAAGTGGCGGCCGAGCGCGGGCGCCTGCTGGAACTCGACGTGGCAGAACCATTGGTCACCCGCGGCCACGAAGAGCGCATCGAGCGGATCGTCGGGCACATGGTGCAAAACGCCTTTGATGCCACCGATGCCGAGGGGCGGGTGTGGATCAAGTTGGACCGGTCGCGCGGCCAGGCGATGATCGAGGTGGGCGACACGGGCCACGGTATGAGCCAGGAGTTCGTGCGGGAGCGGCTGTTCAAGCCGTTCCAGACCACCAAGAAGGCGGGTATGGGCATCGGTGCGTATGAGAGCTTTCAGTACGTGCAAGAATTAGGTGGGAAAATCGCTGTGGACAGCCAGTTGAACCGCGGAACGATCGTCACGGTGCTGTTGCCGCTTTTCGAGATCCAGCGGCATTCTGATTTGCAACCTCTCGGAGCTTCATGAGCACTGACAAAGCACGCGCCTTGTTGATCGTCGAGGACGATCTGGCGCTTCAAAAGCAGATCAAATGGTCGCTTGACCGGTTTGAGTCTGTGACAGCGCACGACCGCGAGTCTGCGCTGGTCCAGATGCGCCGCAGCAATCCGGCCGTGGTGACGATGGACCTGGGGCTGCCGCCCGACCCGGATTCGGTGTCGGAGGGCTTCAAGCTTCTGGAGCAGATGCTCGCGATGGACCCGGATGTGAAGGTGATCGTGCTGACCGGCCAGAACGACCAGGCCAATGCGCTGCGCGCGGTGGCGCTGGGTGCCTACGATTTTTTTGCCAAACCCTTCGAGCCGGAACTGCTCAACCTGACGGTTGAACGCGCCTTCCGCCTGGCCGAGTTGCAGGCCGAGAACAAGCGCCTGCAGTCCATGCAGCAGCCGGATGCACTCTCGGGTTTGATGACCCGTGATCCGGGCATGTTGAAGGTCTGCCGCACCATTGAGAAAGTGGCCTCCAGCAACGCCACCGTCATGCTGCTGGGCGAAAGCGGTACTGGCAAGGAGGTGCTGGCGCGGGGTTTGCACCAGGCGTCGCCACGCAAGGCGGGCAAGTTCATTGCCATCAACTGCGCGGCGATTCCCGAGAACCTGCTCGAAAGCGAACTGTTCGGTTACGAAAAGGGCGCGTTCACCGGCGCCGCCAAGATGACCCTGGGGAAAATCGAGACTGCCAATGGCGGCACCCTGATGCTGGACGAGATCGGCGACCTGCCTTTCTCGCTGCAGGCCAAGCTGCTGCGCTTTCTGCAGGAGCGTACGATCGAGCGCCTTGGCGGTCGACAGGAGATCGCGGTCGACGTGCGGATAGTCTGCGCAACGCACCAGGATCTGAAAGCCCTGGCCAAGGAAAGCCGGTTTCGTGAAGACCTGTATTACCGACTGGCGGAAATTGTCATCAACATCCCGCCTTTGCGCGAGCGCGTGGGGGACCCGGCATTGCTGGCGCATGCGTTCGTGCGCCGTTTTGCGCACGAACAGAACCGCAGCGCGATGCACCTGAGCGAGGACGCGGTGCGCGCCATCGAGTCACACCCGTGGCCGGGCAACATCCGGGAGCTCGAAAACTGCATCAAGCGCGCCACGATCATGGCGGACGGCAGCCAGATAACGCTCGACGAAGTGGGGTTGGCCCCGCCACCCGCCGATGACAGCACTTCGTCGCTCGACTTGCGGGCGATCCGCGACGAAGCTGAAAGACGCGCCATCATTGCGGCTTTGGGCCGGGTGAATGGCAATATCGTCAAGGCAGCCGAATTGCTGGGTGTGAGCAGGCCCACCCTATACGATTTGATGCACCGGCTGGGCCTGAAATAGGAAAACAGATTCATGAAGCTTGTCCGAACGACGGGAAATCCGACGAACACAGCGTCCAGGTATCTGGCTGCCAAGGTTACCTTCACTGCGATTTGCTTGGCACTTGCGATGACCGGCTGTGGCGGCGACAAGCCGGACGCCATGCTGGCCTCCGCACGTGATTACATGGCCAAGAATGATCCCAAGGCCGCGATCATCCAGCTCAAGAACGCGCTGCAGCAGAAGCCCGACCTCGCCGAGGCCCGCCTGATGCTGGGCCAGGCGCTGTTGGGATCCGGAGATCCGGTTGGCGCCGAAACCGAATTAAGGAAGGCGCTGGCCCTTAAGGCTCCGCCCGAGCAGGTGGTGCCGAGTCTGGCGCGGGCCATGCTGGTGCAGGGGCAGTCCAAGAAGCTGACGGATGAATTCGGAGCGACTGTGTTGCCGCAAGCTGCGGCGCAGGCCGAATTGAAAATCGCGCTGATGCACGCATTGGCTGCGCAGGGCAAGGGTGACATGGCGCAGGCGGCACTCACGGCCGCGCTGGTCGCCGATCCCGGGAACGTACAGGCGCAATTGATCGAGGCCGGCAGCAAGGCGCGGCAGCGGGACTTCGATGGCGCCCTGGCAATGGTCGATGCGATTCTCGCGAAGTCAGTGAACAACGAGGAGGCACTGAAACTCAAGGGCGACATCCTGCTCTATGGCAAGAATGATCCCGTTGAGTCCCTGGCCTTTTATCGCAAATCGGTTGCGGCCAAGCCGACGTACGCCGAAGGTCATGGTGCCATCCTGGCCGCCCTGCTGCGCGAGCAAAAATTCGATGAAGCGGCGAAGCAGTTGGAGGCCTTGAAAAAGGCCAGGCCAAACAGTTTGCAGGTGCACTTCTTTGACACCATGCTGGCTTACCAGAAGAAGGACTTCAAGGCAGCCAGGGAGCGAGCGCAGCAACTGGTGAGGGTTGCACCGAACAGCCCGTTGGCACTCCAACTGGCGGGTGCGGTCGAGCTGGATTTCAACTCCCTGATCCAGGCCGAAGCATTTCTCAGCAGAAGCCAACAGTTGGCGCCGGATGCCGTGTCGACCCGCCGGCTTCTGACTTCGGTATACCTGCGCTCGGGTCAATCTGCAAAGGCGCTGGCAACTGTTCAGCCATTGCTCAAGGATGACATTACCCTTGATGCAACCCTGAACGCCCTGGTGGGCCAAGTCTTCCTGCAAAATGGCGACGCCAAGAAGGCGGAGGAGTATTTCGCCAAGTCGGCCAAACAGGATCCGAAGAATGAAAAAATCCGCACTGCTCTGGCCTTGACGCATCTGGCAGGCGGTCGGGACGAGGCTGGTTTGGCCGAGTTGCAGGATATCTCGGTTTCCGAAAGCGGCACCACGGCGACCATGGCCCTGATCAGTGCGCATTTGCGCCGCCAGGAGTTCGACAAGGCGCTCAAGGCAATTGACGCCTTGGAAAAGAAGCAGCCAGACAGGCCACTGGCAGCGAATCTGCGCGGGCGCACCTTGCTGGCCAAGAAGGATATGGCAGGTGCGCGCAAGAGTTTCGAGCGCTCCGTGCAGATTGACCCGACATTTTTTGCGTCGGTGGCCAGCTTGGCCGCCATGGACATGGACGAGAAGAAGCCAGATGACGCGCGCAAGCGTTTTGAGGCCGTGCTTGCCAAGGACCCCAAGAATGCGCAGGCGTTGCTGGCGATTGCCGAATTGCGTGCACGGAGCGGGGGACCGAAGGAAGAAGTGGCCGCGCTGATTGGGCGAGCCGTGACTGCGAACCCGACCGAAAAAACACCGCGCCTGCTTCTGGTTGACTTTCATCTGCGCAACACGGATTTCAAGCAAGCAGTTTCGGCGGCACAGAGTGGTGTGGCTGCCTTGCCCGATAGCCCGGAGATGCAAGACGCGTTGGGGCGCGCACTGCAGGCGTCGGGCGATATCAACCAGGCGCTCGCCGCCTTCAACAAGGTTGCGACTATGCAGCCGCTGTCACCATTGCCCCAGATGCGCCTGGCCGACGCCCATATGGCCGCCAAGGACAAACAAGCCACCGCGCAAAGTCTGCAAAAGGCGTTGGCGATCAAACCCGACCTTCTGGACGCCCAACGAGGCCTGATTCTCCTTGCGGTTGATAACAAGAATTTCGATGAGGCCATTCGTATTGCCCGTAGCATGCAGAAGCAACATCCGAAAGACCCGACCGGTTATGCCTTTGAAGGCGATGTGGCCGTCAGTCAGAAGAAGTGGGATGCGGCAGCAGACGTATACCGCGCCGGCGTAAAGGCGGCCCCAGTTCCCGGCCTCGCAGTCAAGTTGCATGGGGTGCTGATGGCAGGTGGCAAAACGTCAGATGCCGACAAATGGGCCGCCACCTGGATCAATGACCAG
Organism: Rhodoferax sp.; assembly: GCA_031383745.1. GTDB lineage: Bacteria > Pseudomonadota > Gammaproteobacteria > Burkholderiales > Burkholderiaceae_C > CAISIP01. The sequence continues at coordinate 6,371 of JANMZX010000004.1, forward strand.
CCGAAAGACACATTGCTGCGCATGTACCTGGGCGATACGGCGTCCAGCCGCAAGGAGTTTGCAAGTGCAGAAAAGCAATACTTGGCTGTTTTGCAAATTCAGCCAAACAATGCGATCGCCCTCAACAACCTTGCGTGGGTCACGGGCAAACTCAACAAGGACGGAGCTATCGCGTACGCTGAGAAGGCCGTGGCGCTTGCGCCCAAGCAGCCCGCTTTTTTGGACACGCTCGCGGTCTTGTATTCCGACAAGAACGACTACGCCAAGGCCCTGGAGTGGCAGAACAAGGCGATTGCATTGGCGCCGCAGAATGCGATCTTCAAATTCAACCTCGCTAAAATCCACATCAAGGGCGGCAAGAAGGAGTTGGCGCGCAAGGAACTCGACGAACTCGCCAAGTTGGGTGACAAATTTCCCGGCCAGGCTGAAGTCGCCAGCCTGATCAAGGGGCTCTAGTTCAATACGTCGACGCCAGAGCGGGGGTCGCGTGAACCGCGCTGCGTTTTTGCGCCTCGTGGCGGGTATGACCGTGGTGATTGTGGTGGATTCCGCATCAGCCGACCTGCCCGACACCATCGCCCGTGTCAAACCGGCGGTGGTCATCGTCGGTACCTACCGTGCCACTGATGCTCCTCGCTTTCGACTGCGTGGCACCGGTTTTGTGGTCGGCAATGGCAATACGGTGGTGACCAATGCCCATGTTCTGCCTGAAGCCACCGAGAACCAGGCGGACGTGTCCCTCGTGGTTCAGGTGCGTGGCGCGAACAATCAACTGAGCATGCGCCAGGCGACCGTGCTGGAAATGGATCGTGTCCATGACCTGGTCGTGATGCGCATCGAGGGCGCTGCAGTGCCGCCGCTGGTAATTCGCAATTCCGACTCCGTCCGGGAGGGTCAGGCAATCGCGTTCATGGGTTTCCCGATCGGAGGCGTGCTGGGGTTTTCGCCGGTCACCCACCGCGGCATCGTGTCGTCGATCACGCCGGCGGTACTGCCTGCAGCCAACGCCCGGCAACTCACCGACGCGGCAATTCGTGGAGCGCGCGCCGCCAGTTTTGACATTTTTCAACTGGACGCAACCGCCTATCCCGGCAACAGCGGGGGGCCGTTGTTCGACGCCGAGTCGGGTGAGGTGCTGGGCGTTGTCAACATGGTGCTGCTGAAGAACACGCGCGAGTCGGCGTTGAGCCAGCCGTCCGGCATCAGTTACGCCATTCCTTCCAATTTCGTGACCCAGTTGCTCAACCGCGCCGGCACCAAGTAGCCGGGCAGTGCGCGACCAGGCGCTGCTCAGTCTTTCATGAATCGCGTGGCGTGGTCCAGGTCTTCGTGCGTGACGCCGGAGGTTAGCGCCCCCACAAACTTGCGCCAGGCGATGTCGGGCTCTGCCAGCATGAAGCCGTAGAAACCCTTGCCATCGCGCACCTTGCCACGCACGGCCATCGCTCGCACAGTGGATTCTTCGGCGCTGCCCAGGCGGATGGTGGCCTTGCCCCACATGCGTGTCGGCAACTCGTCACTGGCGTGGGCCAGGAAACCGAACTGGGACAACTCGACCACGCGCAGCGAGGTGATTTTGGTTTTGCCCTCCGGCGATTTCAGCTCGAAGTTGCCGGGGCATTTGAGCGAGTAGCGATGGTGCTTGCGCATGGTCTTGCCATCGCTCTCCTTGCTCTCGGCTTCGTCGCCATCATCGATGCTCGGCAGCATCTTCTGGTGCTCTGGCAGGTTGTAGATCGCGTGCAGCATGATGCGCTCGCGCATGCCCAGGCCTTCGAACACCCGTGTGCGCTGGTTGAAGAAATGGTCCAACAGATCAGTTGTCATCACCGGATCGTTGGTCGTGAAGTACCGGCGCCCCGGCAACACGATGTTGGGCAACTTGACCTTGACGAAATAGGCGTACAGGTTCTTGCGGGCAGACTTCTTGCCATAGACCTCACGGTACTTGCGTGGCGCGTGTTTCAGGTCCAGCGACGCGCCCACCGCCGGTGCACCGTTGGCAAAATCATAGTTGTCGACCTTGTTCTCGGTGAGTCGCTCGAAGAACAGCAGCGACTCGTACATCTCGATGCGGGTCGGGTGTACTGCAATCACCAGGTGCCGCGTGTCGAAGAAGGTCGTGCAGTATTCGTACATGAACTTCATCAGCGGGAACAGAATCGCCCCACCGGAATTGCGGAAGTCATTGTTAACCGCCAGCGCCGATACCTCGGCGATCTTGCCGCCCCGCGCGCGGGTCTCGGTCAGGTCAAAAATCGCCTGCAGCGGAAACCCGAACAGGCTCTCGCGGATCAGCGACAAGGTGCCCACCACCTTGCCGTCGTATTTGGCGCACAACGTGGTGGTGGTTGGCAGCGCGTGGTAGATCGTGGCGCGCAGGCCGCTGGGGGCAGGCTTCATGTAGCCTTCGCCCACATAGGCATCGTGCAGCAGCGAGAAACACTGCTCGAGTTCGTCCTGCGTTTCGGCGATCTTCAACACCAGGCGCTTGTCCGGCTTCGGGTCGCATTCGACAAACGAGCGGAAGATGGCAAACCGCAGCGCGCGCGGGAACAGCGAAAACGCCTTGCGCAAGGCCAAGCGCCACTGTTTGCGGATGCTGCCGATCAGTGGGTTTTTCACAACTGGAGGGCGGCCTTATCGCCCGTACACGTCTTCGAACCGCACGATATCGTCCTCGCCGAGGTAGGAGCCCGACTGCACCTCGATCATCTCCAGCGGCACACGCCCCGGGTTCTCCAGCCGGTGCGTGGTGCCCAGCGGAATATAGGTGGACTCGTTTTCCGACACCAAAAAGGTCTCGTCACCCTTGGTCACCTTGGCCGTGCCACTGACGACGATCCAGTGTTCGGCCCGGTGGTGGTGCATCTGCAGCGACAAGGTACCGCCCGGCTTGACCACGATGCGCTTGACCTGGAAACGCGCGCCGGCGTCCACGCTGTCGTACCAGCCCCAGGGCCGGTGCACCTTGCGGTGGATGTGGCCCTCGGAACGCTTGTTCTGCTTCAGCGTGTCGACGATCTTTTTCACGTCCTGCGTCTTGTCCTTGTGCGCCACCAGGATGGCGTCGGGTGTGACCACCACCACCAGGTCGTTGACGCCCACACAGGTCAGCAACCGGTCGTCGGACATGGCCAATGTGTCGCGGCAGTCGTGCAGGATCACATCGCCCTGCGCCACATTGCCGGCATCGTCCTTGGGCAGAACCTGCCACAACGCATCCCACGCGCCCACATCGGACCACCCCGCCTGGAGCGGGATCACCACCCCGATCGGCAGGCTGCCAGCCACCGGGCGTGCGGAACCGGTAATGCGCTCCATCACGGCATAGTCGATCGAGTCACTGGGACAGGCGGCAAAACTGTCCTTGCCGACACGCACGAATTCGCCATCCCGGGCGCCCTGTGCCCAGGCCGCCGTACAGGCGGCCATGATGTCGGGTCGGCAGGCGGTGATCGCCGCCAGCCAGACCGATGCGCGCATCATGAAAATACCGCTGTTCCACAGGTACGAGCCCTGTGCCAGGTAGGACTGCGCCGTGGCCAGATCGGGTTTCTCGACGAACCGCGAAATCCGGCGCGCCACCGTGTCCTGGTCGTTCAGCGCACTGCCAGCCTGGATATAGCCGTAGCCGGTCTCCGGCGCGTCGGGCGTGATGCCGAAGGTCACCACGTTGCCCGCGATCGCAAGATCCGCACCCCGGCGCACCACCTCGCGAAACGCGGCGCCGTCGGTGATGACATGGTCGGCCGGCATCACCAGCAGCACCGGGTCGGCGCCATCCAGCGATGCCGCCAGGGCGGCCAGCGTGAGGGCGGGTGCGGTATTGCGGCCAACAGGTTCCAGGACCATCGTGCCAGGCTTGCCCATCACGCGCAGCTGTTCCGCGATGACAAAGCGGTACTCCTCGTTGCACACGACCATCGGGGGGGCCAGATCGGACCCCGTGATGCCCTCGGTGCGGCGCACCGTGGCCTGCAGCAGCGAGTCGTCGCCGATCAGCGGCAGCAGTTGCTTGGGATACTTCTCGCGCGACAGGGGCCACAGGCGGGTGCCGGAGCCACCGGACAAGACGACGGGTTGGATCATCATGGGGAGGTAGTTCTTGGGAGGTCCAACGTACAAAGTGTCAGCCGCGGGCATCGCCCCAACGCAGCACGGCGTTGTCGTCGCCCTGGTACAGAGTCTGCCCATGACGATCCACGCAATACTGCGGTGACACGATCATTTCGTCAAATCGCATGCCGGCGCCGATACGGGTGTACTCGAACAGGATGCTGCGTGTCACCATCGCGCGGCTGCGCAGTGTGCAGCCATGGCCAATCCAGGCCGGCCCGATGATGCGCACACCGGCCTCGATGCGAACACCCGAACCGATGTAGACCGGCCCCTGTATCGTCACGTCGTCCCAGTCGATAGATGTGTTGAGCCCCACCCACACCCCCGGCCGGATCTCGCGCCCGGGCATGTTCAGTTGCGCAACCTCGCCGCGCAGCACCCGTTGCAGCACCGACCAGTAGTCGCTCACCCGCCCGATATCGATCCAGTTGAAAAACCGGCTCTGGGCAAAAAACGGAAGCTTTTCAGCCACCAGTTCCGGGAACAGCTGGGAACCGATGTCGTACACCCTGCCGGAAGGTATGCGTTCCAGCACCTGCGGCTCGAAGATGTAGATGCCCGTGCTGGCCAGCGTGGACTTTGCGTCGGCCGGCTCGGGCTTCTCCTGGAACGACAGGATCCGGCCATCCGGCTCGGCTACCACGATGCCGTAGTTCTTGACCTCGGCCAAGGGCACGTCGAGCGTCACCACGCTGGCGATGGCGCCCTTGCTCTTGTGTTCGTGCAGCGCGGCACCGATGTCGAGGTCGATCAGCGCGTCGCCGCACAACACGATCGTGGTGTCGTCGAAGAAGCCGCCGAAATCCTGGATGCGGCGCATGCCGCCAGCCGACCCCATGGGTTTTGGCAGGATATCCCCGTGGTCACGCACGCCTTCGTACGAATAACCGATCTGCACTCCCCAACGGTGACCGTCCCCAAAATACTGCTCGATCTTGTCGTGGTGCCAGGCCACGTTCACCATGATCTCGTTCACGCCGTAACGCGCCAGATGCTCGATCAGGTATTCCATCACCGGCTTGCCCAGGATCGGCACCATGGCCTTGGGCAGGTCGTTGGTGAGCGGGCGCACACGGGTGCCTTGGCCCGCCGCGAGAATCATGCCTTTTGCCATATTTGTTCGATCTTCCCTTGTTCGCGGATTGCCGGCACCTCAAGCGGACGCGGTGGTCCGGTAGCCGGCCGGGTTGCTGCTCTGCCAGCGCCATGCGTCGGCACACATTGTCTGCAAGTCGCGTGTCGCGCGCCACCCCAGCAGTTCGGCGGCATGACCAGGATCAGCGTAGCACGACGCGATGTCACCTGCGCGGCGGCCCGCAATGCGGTAAGGCACCGGTTTGCCGCAGGCATTTCCGAACGCGTCGATCATGTCCAGCACGCTGTAGCCGACGCCGGTTCCCAGGTTGATCGCCTGGCATTCGGCATGGTCTTGCAGCCGCTCCAGCGCCTTCAGGTGCCCCAGTGCCAGATCCACCACATGGATATAGTCGCGCACGCCAGTGCCGTCGGCCGTGTTGTAGTCGTTGCCCCACACGTTCACCACCTCACGCTGGCCCACCGCCACTTGCGCCACGAACGGCAGAAGGTTGTTGGGCATGCCCTGCGGGTCCTCGCCGATCAGGCCGCTGGCGTGGGCGCCCACCGGGTTGAAGTACCGCAGGATCGACATCCGCCACGTCGGGTCGCTGCGATGCAGGTCGCGCAACATGTCCTCGATCACCAGCTTGGTGCGGCCATACGGGTTGGTGGCAGACAGCGGATGCTCCTCCGTCAGCGGCAGTTGTTGCGGCTCGCCGTACACGGTCGCCGATGAACTGAACACCAGGGTGTTGACCTTGCACTCGGCCATGGCTTCGAGCAGCCGCAGGGTGCCGTGCACGTTGTTGTCGTAGTACGCCAGCGGCTGCTGGACCGATTCACCAACGGCCTTGAGACCGGCGAAGTGGATGACCGCCTGCGCGCCGCTGTCGCGCAGGGCGGTGCTCAGTGCGCCACGGTCCCGGATGTCGCCGGCAACGCTGCGCAGCGTGCGCCCGGTGATCTGCTGCACCCGGGTCAATGCCTCTGGCTGGCTGTTGCAGAAGTTGTCAAACACCGTCACGTCGTGCCCGGCCGCCAGCAACTCGACGCAGGTGTGGCTGCCGATATAACCTGCGCCGCCAGTGACAAAGATCATGCTGTCCTCATTCCTTGTTCAGATACCCGGCCAGGACGGCGACGATGCGTCCAGCCGCATGGCCATCCCACAAATCGGGTCGGCGGCCCTGTTTGCCTTCACCACGCAGCACCTTGTGTGCTTCGGCCACGATCACGGCCGGGTCGGTGCCGGCCAGCACGTTGGTGCCTTCCTCGACCGTCACCGGTCGCTCTGTGTTCTCCCGAATGGTGATACACGGCACACCCAGGGCGGTGGTTTCTTCCAGCATGCCGCCGCTGTCGGTGAGGACCACGGCCGCGTCTTTCCACAGGTTCAAGAACGCCATGTAGGCTTGCGGGCCAACCAGCGTCACGTTTGGACCCAGATCGACGCCGAACTTGGCCAGGTTCGCCCGTGTCCGTGGATGGACTGGAAAAATCAGCGGTAGCGAGGTGGCGATTTCTTTCAACGCCGCGCCGATGCGTTGCAGCATGGCCGGGTCGTCGACATTGCTCGGGCGGTGCAGGGTGACCACACCATACCGCCTGCCGCTGAAGCCATGCAGCGACTTGAAGGCGCTGGTCTCGAAGCCGGAGGTGTCGGCGCTTTTCAGCTTGTCTGCCTGGAACAGCAGGTTATCCACCATGACATGGCCCACGTAGTGGATCGCTGCGTCTGGTTTGCCTTCGCGCTGCAAGTGGGCAACGCCGCTTGGTTCGGTGACAAAAAACCAGTCACAGATGCTGTCTGTCACCAAGCGGTTGATTTCTTCCGGCATCTCCATGTCACCGCTGCGCAGACCGGCCTCGACATGGGCCACCGGTATCTTGAGCTTTTTCGCCACGATCGAGCACGCCAGCGTCGAGTTGACGTCGCCCACCACCAACACGGCGGCAGGCGGGCTGGCCAGACAAAGCTCTTCAAACGCGACCATGATCTTCGCTGTCTGCTGGGCGTGGCTGCCACCACCGGCGCCCATGAAGACATCCGGCGCCGGGATGCCCAACTCGTCAAAGAACACATCGTTCATTTCACGGTCATAGTGTTGCCCGGTATGGATGATCTTGAAGGCGAGTGTTGCCTGGGCTTGCAGTGCGCGCACGATCGGTGCAATCTTCATGAAGTTGGGCCGCGCCCCTGCGACCAGGTAGATGGTTTTCATGGAACTGATATTACCCGGCCTTGGTTACCAACCATGCCACCAAAGCCTGCGCTTCGGCTCAGCGCGGCTGTGGTACTGGAATTTCTTCCAGCATACGGCGCACATGCACTTGCCAATGTGGCAAAAACAAACCAAAGGCATGTTGCAAGCGGCATGTGTCAAGCCGCGAGTTCAGCGGGCGCACGGCCACCGACGGGTACTGCGCAGTCGTCACCGGGGTGACCTGCGCCGCCCCGGCCTGCAGCACCCAACCCAGGGCGCGCGCCTGCTCCAGCACATAACAGGCGTAGGCATGCCAGGTCGTTTGCCCGCCCGCCGCGCAGTGGTACAAACCGGCCAGTTCGGGCCTTTGGGACACGCTCATCAAGGCATGGGCCGTCACATCGGCCAGCAACTCGGCCGAAGTCGGCGCACCAACCTGGTCGCTGACCACATTGAGCGTGTCGCGTTCTGCGGCCAGGCGCAGCATCGTCTTGGCGAAGTTATTGCCGCGCCCGGCATAGACCCAGCTGGTGCGCAAAATCAGGTGGCGTTGGCAGCGCGCAACGGCCTGTTCCCCTTCGAGCTTGGTCTGCCCGTAGACACTCAGGGGCGCGGTCGGGTGGTTCTCGCGCCACGGCTGGTCACCACTTCCGTCAAACACATAATCGGTCGAATAATGCAGCAACCAGGCACCTAGCCGTTGCGCCTCTGCGGCGAGCACACCGGGGGCCAGGGCATTCAGCGTGCGCGCCAGATCCGGCTCACTCTGTGCCTTGTCGACGGCGGTGTGCGCCGCGGCGTTCACGATCACATCCGGCTGTACCTGGCGCACCGTCCTGGCCAAACCCTCCAGGTTGCAGAAGTCGCCGCACAGGCCACCTGGATTGGCACTGAGGTCAAAATCCAGCGCGACCAGTTCGCCCAATACCGAGAGGCTGCGCTGCAGTTCCCAACCCACCTGACCGTTGCGCCCAAACAACAGTATCTTCATGCGCTGACTGGCACGCCGTATTGTTTGGCCAACCAATTGCGGTAGCCACCGCTTTGCACATTCGCCACCCACGCCTGGTTGTCCAGGTACCACTGCACCGTTTTGCGAATGCCGCTGGAAAAGCTTTCGGCTGGTTTCCAGCCCAGCTGTTGTTCGATCTTGCGCGCGTCAATGGCGTATCGGCGATCGTGCCCCGGCCGATCGGTCACAAACCTGATCTGTTCGCGATATGGGTGTCCATCGGCGCGCGGCTGCAGTTCGTCCAGCAGGGCGCAGACGGCGTGCACGATGTCCAGATTCGGCATTTCGTTCCAGCCGCCGACGTTGTAGGTTTCACCAGGTTGCCCTGCCTCCAGCACCCGGCGCAAGGCGCTGCAATGGTCCTTGACATACAACCAGTCGCGGATTTGTTGTCCGTCGCCGTACACCGGCAAGGCTTTGCCGGCCAGCGCGTTGAC
>JANMZX010000014.1:0-28526 GCA_031383745.1 Rhodoferax sp.
GCCCGCCGCCCCGGCTGAGCTCGAGCAGCCAGTTCTGGAACAAGGCCACCACGGCGCCGTGGGCCGGGTCGCGTTGACCGCGTTCGCGCGGCTCGACGAACCAGTAACCGTAACTGCCCGTCAACTCGTGCGCGTCGAGGCGGCGCAGGCGCTGCTCGGCCAGGTCACGCTCGACCATCGGGGCGTCGACCACGGCGACCCCGGCCCCGGACACGGCGGCGTTGATCGCCTGGTCCATGGTCGAGAAGGCGATGCCGGGTCGCGGATCGATGGTGCGGATGCCGAGCGATGCAAACCAGTTCTCCCAGATCGGCAGCCGCCGGGAGCCGGACAACACGTGCAGCAGGGTGACCGTGGCCAGGCTCGGCGGCATGCCGTCCTGCCACAACTCGGGGCTCGCCACCGCGATGTGCTGCTCCTGGCGCAGCAGGCGGCAATCGCCCTTGGCCCAGGGCTCGTCCAGGAACATCACCAGGCAGTCGTACTGTTGCGCCTCGCGCACACTGCCGACGCTGCTGGTGGTGATGGACAGGTCGATGTCGGGGTGGCGGCCGTGAAATGCGCGCAGGCGCGGCGCCAGCCAGCGCGACGCGAAGGTCTCGGGCACGTTGACCGAGATACGCTGGCGCGCGCTGAGCTGCTGGATCTGGTGCACGGCGCTGTGGATCGTCCCGAAGGCGCTGTCAAGGCTCTGGGCCATCACGCTGCCGGCCGGGGTGAGGATCAGTCCCTGGTAGTGGCGCACGAACACCGGCTTGCCGAGCCAGTCTTCCAGTTGCTTGATCTGCCGGCTGACGGCGCCCTGGGTCACGTGCAGGGTCTCGCCGGCCCGCGTGAAGCTGCCGGTGCGCACCGCGGCATCGAAGGCACGCAGGGCGTGCAGGGGGGGCAATCGCTTCATCGGAGTCGACTGTAACCGCGCCGGCGCGACTCGCCGCGCGCCGGATCTCCGGTCAGGGCTGGACGCTGTCGATCGTGACCGTCAGCCTGGTCGAACCGGTGTCGACCGGGCCGACCTGCCCCACCAGATCACCGCTGCGCGGCATCGCGTCGCCGGAGCGGGACACGCGTGCGCCGACCACCACACTGGGGAACTTCGACAGCGTCATCTCCGGCGACATGGCGGCGCTGTCGTCGAGCGTGAAGCGCAAGGGCAGGTCGCTGACGCGCATCTTGAGGATCGCCAGCGGCATCCGCGGCCCCTGCGCGGCGCGCGCAAACACGAACAGCGTGTCGCCCGGTGCGGCCTTCGCAGCCAGCGGGCCGGCCAGTTGCACGATGCCGCTGACCTTGCCGCCCCCGACGGGGCCCGCGCCCTGGGCGACCGCGACCGGAGGCGGTGCCGCCGGTGCCTGTGCCAGCGGCGCTGGCGCCGCGGCTGCGGGCGGCTGGCCCGATGCGGCCTGCGCCTGCTGGATGCTGCTGTCGAGCCCGCTCGCGAACGCACTGCCGGGTTCGGCGAACTGCTTGGCCTGGTTCCAGAACTTGAGTGCAGCGGAGAAATCCTTGCGTTCGAACGCCGCGCTGCCGGCCAGGGCCAGCGCCTTGAGGTTGCGCGGGTCGATCTGCAGCGCGCGCTCCACCAGCCTGGCCGGCTCGCCCGCCACGCTCTGGCCCTGCAGCATCGCCAGCACATCGGCATGGTCGGCCAGCAGTTGGGCGTTGTCGGGCAGCAGCGCCCGCGCCCGGATGAAGGCGCGGCTGGCTTCCGGGAAACGCTGCAGCACCGCATACGAGCGCCCCAGCATCGTCCAGGCTTCGGCATCACCAGGCTGCGGTGTGGTCTGGTTCTCCAGGCGGTTGGCCAGCTTGCTGACCATCGCCTCGATCTGCTCCGCCGTCACGCCACCCGCCTCGGACCCGCTGGCCGCCGCCTGCGACGGCGGTCGGGGCAGCATCGCCTCGGGCGTACCGAGCAGGCCATACACCACAAAAACGAACAGCGGCACGAAGGCACCCAGGGCAATCGCCGTCTTGCCGGCGCGGGTGGCCACGGCCGGCCGGACCGCGTCCTGCTCTTCCTCCAGTGCGCGGCGTTCCACGTCGATCCGGGCCAGCCGGTGCTGCCCGGCATCGAGTGCACCGCTGGCATGTTCGGCGTCGAGTGCGAGCAGCTGCTCGCGCAGCACCTGCAGGTTGGCCTGCCGGGCTGCGTCCGCGACGCTCTCGGCTACCGGAACCCGGGTGGCACGCAACAGGGGCGGCAACACAAAGACCAGGGCCAGCGCAATCAGGCCCGCAAGGCCAATCAGGAACACACTCATGGACGTCGGTCGCCTTCTGAAAACAAGTCGCGGGCGCGTTGCGCCTTGTCTGCCGTCCAGTCGGTGGCATCGGTCGAGCGGCGACGCCGGCGGATATTCAGGATCAGCACGGAGAGCGCCACCAGCAGCAGCAAGAACGGGCCGAACCACAACAACAGGGTGCGGGCGTTCAGCGCAGGGCGGTACAGCACAAAGTCACCATAGCGCGCCACCATGAAATCCACGATCTCCTGCTTCGACTGGCCGGCCTGCAGCTTGAGTGCGATTTGCTTGCGCAGGTCCACCGCGAGGTCGGCATGGGAGGCAGCGATGGTTTCGTTCTGGCACACCAGACAGCGCAGTTCTTCCGCGATGGCCATCACACGCGCCTCCAGTGCCGGATCGGCCGCGGTTGGGGGGGCCTCCTTGGCAACCAGCGGCAGCGCCGACAGGGCCAGGGCACAAGCCCATAGCAACAGCGCGAGACACCGCAGGAGACTACGCACCGAGCTTCCTCACCAGGGGAATGATGTCGTCACGCAGCACCTCGGGCGTCACCGGACCGATATGCTTCATGCGGATCACGCCCGTCTTGTCGATCACGAAGGTTTCCGGAACACCGTAGACGCCGAAGTCGATGCCCACCAGCCCGTCGGGATCCGACAGCGAGCGGGTGTAGGGGTTACCGAACTTGGCCAGCCAGCCGATCGCGTCGTCGCGCTTGTCCTTGTAGTTCAGACCGTAGATCGGCACCGTGCCGGTCTTGGAGAACTCGACCAGCAGCGGATGCTCGATGCGGCAGGCGACGCACCAGGAGGCCCAGACGTTGAGGATCCAGACCTTGCCGCGCAGGTCCTGCACGGAGATCTTCTGCTCCGGCGCATCGAGTGCCGACAGGCTGAATGCCGGCGCCGGCTTGTCGATGAGCGGCGAGGGGATCTGACGCGGGTTCAGCGACAGGCCGACCGCCAGAAAGCCGACCAACACGATGAATATCAGCAGCGGAATCAGCGCCTTTTTCATCGGGCACGCGCCTTCCTGGCCAAGACCGGCTGCGGCTCCGGCCCGGCCTCGGCCGGCGGCGCAACAGGCTGCGGCGCCGCACTGGGCTGGCGCCGGTAGCGGCGGTCCAGCACGGCCAGCATGCCGCCGCCGGCCATCAGCAGGCAACCGATCCAGATCAGGTTGACAAACGGCTTGTGGTGCAGCCGCACGCTCCAGGCAGTCGCGCTGACCGGGTCGCCCAGCGCCACATACAGGTCGCGCGTGAATCCCCGGTCGATACCGACTTCGGTCATCGGCATGCCACGCACGGTGTACACGCGGCGCTCTGGAGACAAGGCGGCCACCACCTGGCCATTGCGTGATGCGCTGACCGCCGCGCGCGAGGCGTCGTAGTTGGGGCCCTGCACCTTCGTGACGCCATCCAGGCGGAAGGTATATCCCGCCACCGACGCCGTGTCGCCCACCTCCATGCGCACGTCGGTCTCGCTCTGGAACCCGCTCACGACTGTGACACCGACGATGAATACCGCCACACCGAAATGCGCCAGCAGCATGCCGTAATAACTGCCGGGCTGCACCGCCAGCCGTTTCCAGACGGAGGGAGCCGGGTGTTCGCGCAAGCGCAGCACCAGGTTCAGGACGGCGGTGCTGCCCACCCAGGCGGCCAGTGCGAGGCCCAGGCCGATCATCGGCGTCCAGTGGCCGAGTGCGACAAACGCGAGCACCGCACTGGCCAGGCTGACACCGATCGCCCAGCGCAGGCGCCGGGCCAGGTCGACCACCGAAGCCTGGCGCCAGCGCGTCATGGGGCCCACCCCCATCAGGAACAGGGCCGGCGTCATGAGCGGAACGAACACGGCGTCGAAATACGGCGGGCCGACCGACAGCTTGCCCATGCCCAGCGCGTCGATCACCAGCGGGTACAAGGTGCCCAGCAACACAGCGGCCGCGGCCACGACCAGCAGCACGTTGTTGGCCAGCAGCATGGATTCGCGCGACACCGGATCGAAGCTGCCGCCCAAGCCTACCCGTGGGGCGCGCCACGCAAAAAGCGCCAGGGAGCCGCCGATCACCAGGGCCAGGAAACCCAGGATGAAGATGCCGCGCGCCGGATCGCTGGCAAATGCATGAACCGAACTGAGCACCCCGGAGCGCACGATGAAGGTCCCCAGCAGCGACAGCGAAAACGCCAGGATCGCCAGCAAGGCCGTCCACATCTTGAAGCCGCCGCGCTTTTCGGTCACTGCCAGCGAGTGGATCAATGCAGTGCCGACCAGCCAGGGCATGAAGGACGCGTTTTCAACCGGATCCCAGAACCACCAGCCGCCCCAACCGAGTTCGTAGTAGGCCCAGAAGCTGCCCAGCGCGATACCGCAGGTCAGGAAGCACCAGGCCACCGTGGTCCACGGACGCGACCACCGCGCCCAGGCCGCGTCGAGCCGGCCCGACAACAGTGCCGACACCGAGAAGGCAAACGCCACCACGAAGCCGACATAACCCATGTACAGCATCGGCGGGTGGATCACCATGCCGGCGTCCTGCAGCAGGGGGTTCAGGTCCTGGCCATCGGCCGGCGCCGGGAACACGCGCTCGAACGGGTTGGAGGTGAACAGCGTGAACATCATGAAACCGCAACTGACCAGCCCCATGACGCCCAGCACGCGCGCCAGCATGCGCTGGTCGAGTTGCCGGGAGAAGACCGACACCGCCATCGTCCAGCCCGAAAGGATCAGGGTCCACAGCAGGATCGAACCTTCGTGGTTGCCCCATACCGCGGTGATGCGGAAGATCAGCGGCAGGTTCGAATTGGAGTGGTTGGCCGCCAGCGCGACCGAGAAGTCGTTGGTGACAAACGCATGCGTCAGGCAGGCATAGGAAATCGCCACGAACAGGAACTGCCCGCGTGCCGAGGGCCGTGCCAGCGACATCCAGGCCAGGTTGCCGGTCTGCGCGCCGATCAAGGGCAACACGCTCTGGGCCAGCGCCATGGCGAGCGCCAGGATGAGGGCGACATGGCCCAGTTCGTAGATCACGGTTTGACTCCTGCCGCGGGCGCGTTGACCGAGGGCGTTCCTGAGGTGCTCGACAGGGTGGACATCGATTGCTGGGCGCCGGGCTTGGCGTTTTTCAGCGCCTCGGCGGCTTCCGGCGGCATGTAGTTCTCATCGTGCTTGGCCAGCACCTGGTCGGCGCGGAACACGCCGTCCGGCCCAAGTTTGCCCTGGGCCACCACGCCCTTGCCCTCCTTGAACAGGTCTGGCAGCAGACCGGTGTAGCTCACCGGGATCTTCTGCGCGCGGTCGGTCACCGCGAAACGCACGGTCAGGCCCTGGGCTTCGCGCTGCAGGCTGCCTTCCTCGACCAAACCACCAATGCGAAAACTGCGGTCGCGCGGCGCTTCGTTGGCAAACACCTGTGACGGGCTGAAAAAGAACACCAGATTGCTGTTGAACGCATTGAGCACCAGCGCCGTGGCCACGCCCAGCGTCGCCACAGCCCCCACAACCACCAGCGCGCGCTTGGTTCTGGGTTTCATCGGGCGGCCCCTTCAGGCGGGAGAATGTCGGATACCGGCATGGCTGACGCCCGGGCAGGGCGCGAAGTGTTGGGTGTCATGTGAACATTGGAATTTACTACAGTGACCAGCGCCCCGAAAATGCGCAAGGTCATCCGGACTGCGAAGAAGCCAAAGACGGCACCTGTCGGACTCCGATCCGGGCCAGTCGTTCCCTCTGCAGCCCGGGGATTGCCCCGGACAGGGTGCACGCTGGCCGTTGACCGCCGGTGGCGCCGCGCACAGGGCGCACTGGCGCCCGCGGCTGCGCGGCCTGCCCGACGGGATCGCCGGCGGCTACATTGACCGGCCTCAAGGCGACGGCGTGGCATGTCTGGCATGCTGGAACCCGGCGGCACCATGTGGCGTGCGCGCCGCTTGTGCGGAGGAAGCGAGATGGGCGTTACCGCAAGAACAGCGGCTGTGAGCGGCCCCCCTGGCGTCCGGGCCGGCTCCCTGCAGGCCTGGGCGGTGGCGATTCGCCCGGCCAGCCTGCTGGTGGCCATCAGCCCGGTGCTGGTCGGCGCCACCTTGGGGTTTGTGCGTACAGGCGGCATCGATCCACTCGCCGCACTGCTGGTGTTGGGTGCCGCGCTGCTGATGCAACTCCTCACCAACCTGCAAAACGACGTCGGCTACACCGTGCGCGGTGCGGAGGCCGCCGGCACACGCACCGGGCTGCCGCGCGCCACGGCCAACGGGTGGCTCGGCGTGCGCCAGGTGCGGCTCGGCATGGCGCTGCTCGCCATGATCGCTCTGGCCTTGGGGCTGGCCCTGGCGGCCTACCGCGGCTGGCCGGTACTGGTGATCGGTGTCGTGTCGCTGCTGGCCGCACTGGCCTACATGGGTGGCCCGTTGCCGATTGCCTACACGCCGCTGGGCGAATTGACGGTGTTCGTCTTCTTCGGCCTGGTCGCTGTCATCGGCACGGACTGGGTGCTCACGGCCAGCATCGGTCCGGTGACGGTACTGGCAGCCATGGCAGTCGGCGCGCTGGCGGCGGCGGCGCTGGCGGTCAACAACCACCGCGACCGGGAGCATGACCGCTCCACCGGACGCAGGACTTTTGCCGTCTGCGTCGGGGCGCGGGGCTCGCAATGCCTGTTCGCGGTGTTGATGCTGGGTCCGTTTGCGCTGGTCCCCGCCATGGCGCTGGCGGGCGATACACCAACGCTGTTGTTGCCGTTGCTGCTGTTGCCCGTCGCCCTGCGCTTGCGGCGCGATTTTGCCGCCTGCGCGCCCGGGCGCGCCTTCAATCCCGTGCTGTTTCGTACCTTCCGGCTGGAGTTGTGGTTTGCCGCGCTGCTGGCCGTCGGGGCACTGGCGGGGCGCCTGCTGGCCTGAACGCAGGACGCAAACACAGTGACGGTGGCCGGTGACCCGGTGCCCGTCTGCGCCGTGGCGCCGGGATCACACCCCCCGATCGCGCTGCAGACCGGTCAGGCGCGCTTGCAGTATGCTTTGCCGCCATCCCGCTTCATCCCACCAGGAGTTTTCCATGCGCCTCAAGCATTTCACCGCCGCGCTGCTTGCGGCTGTCGCCCTGACCGGCGCTGCCCAAGCCCAACAGTTTTTCCGTATTGGCACCGGCGGTACCGCCGGCACCTATTACCCGGTGGGCGGCATGATCGCCAACGCGGTCTCGCAACCCGGCAAGATCGTCGTCACGGCGCAAGCCTCCAACGGGTCGCTGGCCAACGTCAACGGGATCGTCGGCGGCGCCTTGGAATCGGGCTTTTCCCAGGCCGACGTGGCCACCTGGGCCTACACCGGCACCGGCGCCTACGACGGCAAGCCCAAGGTCACAGACCTGCGCATGATTGCCAACCTCTACCCCGAGAGCATCCACCTGGTCGTCAAGAAGGGCTCGGGCATCAAATCCGTCGCCGACCTCAAGGGCAAACGGGTGGCGCTGGACGAACCCGGCTCCGGAACCCTGATCAATGCCCGCATGGTGCTGGCAGCGTATGGCGTGAAGGAGGCCGACATCAAGCCTGAATACATCAAGCCGAACCAGGCCGGCGACAAGCTCAAGGATGGCGCACTCGATGCGTTCTTCTTCGTTGGCGGCTCCCCGGCCGGTGCCATCGCCGAACTGGCGTCCAGCGGTGCCGGTATCGAACTCGTGGCCCTCGGCGGGCCGCAGGCCGACGGGCTGCGCATGGCCAACCCCTATTTTGCGGTGGACACCATCGCCGCCAACACCTACAAGGATGTCGCCGCCGTGCAGACGCTCTCCGTGGGCGCCCAGTGGGTGACGTCGGCCAAGGTGGACACGGAAACGGTGTACCAGATCACCAAGGCGCTGTTCAGCGAGAGCACCCAGAATGCCCTGGCCGCCGGCCACGCCAAGGGCAAGTTCATCACCAAGGAGAACGCCGTCAAGGGCGTGGCGATCCCGTTCCATGCCGGCGCGGAAAAGTACTACAAGGAAGCCGGGCTCCTGAAGTAGACCGCGCCGCGCAGCCACGCTGGCGCCGCCATGACGACTCGCCCAACCCCGACAGCGGTGCCGACCACGCTGCCGGATGACAAGACACTGCTGGAGCTGGAAGAGAAGTTCGACCCGGAGATGCGCTTCAGGCACTCGGTGCCGCCGGCCACAGGACTCATCCGCTGGCTGCTGATCGCCCTGTCGTGCTTTCACTACTACACCGCGGGCTTCGGTCTGCTGCAGGAGGTGACGCACCGGGGCGTGCACCTGGCATTCGTCCTGGGCCTGATCTTCCTGGTGTTCGCAGGCAGCAAGAAGGCGCTGGCGGCGCAGCCATCCGCCACCTGGGCGACCCCAGGCGGCATACCGCTGCTGGACTGGATGCTGGGGCTGGCGTGCGTGGTGAGTGTGTTGTACATCCCGGCGGTGTTCGCCGACCTGGCGTTCCGGGTCGGCAATCCCAGCCTGCTGGATGTGGTGTGCGGCTCGGTGCTGATCGTGGCCCTGCTGGAGGCGACCCGGCGCAGCATGGGCTGGCCGCTGCCGCTGATTGCGATCGGGTTTTGCATCTATGCGCTGGCCGGACCGTATTTTCCCGGGCTGTTGCGGCACGCCGGCGCGTCCTGGTCGCAACTGGTCAACCACCAGTACCTCACCAGCCAGGGCATCTACGGCGTGGCGGTGGGGGTGGTGGCGACCTACGTGTTCCACTTTGTGCTGTTCGGCGTCATGGCCACCCGCATCGGCCTGGGACAGCTGTTTCTGGACATCGCGTCGAGCATCGCAGGGCGGTATGCCGGCGGCCCGGCCAAGGTCAGCGTGTTCGGCTCGGCCATGTTCGGCATGCTCAGCGGCTCCTCGGTGGCCAACGCGGTGACGGTGGGTTCGCTGACGATTCCCGCGATGATCCGGGTCGGCTACAAGCGCGAGTTTGCCGGCGCCGTCGAAGCCGCCTCGTCCACCGGCGGCCAGATCACGCCACCGGTGCTGGGCGCTGCGGCCTTCCTGATGGTCGAATTCCTGAATGTGTCGTACCAGACCATCGTGGCCGCCGCCATCGTCCCGGCGTGCATGCATTTCTTCGGCGTGTTCATGCAGGTCCACTTCGAGGCCAAGCGCTACGGCCTGCGCGGCCTGACCGAGGCGGAGATGCCCCGGTTGCGCGAATCGCTGCGCGAACGCTGGCCGACGCTGATTCCCCTGGTGCTGCTGATCACGATCCTGGTCATGGGACGCACACCGTATCTGGCGGCATTCGTCGGCATTTCCTCCTGTGCGATCGTCGGTCTGACCACGCTGGCGCGCGGCAACCGCGTCGGCAACTGGGCGCTGCTGCTGGCGCTGCACGGCCTGCTGGTGGCGCTGGCATTTGTCGACTGGGGCGCGCAGAGCACACCGATTCGCCTGGCGCTGTTTGCGGCCGGTGTGATCGTCCTGCTCGGGGGCATGCTGCTTGGCAAGGTGCGCGGCCGCATCGGGCTGCCGGTGATCACCGAAGCCCTGGAAACCGGCGCGAAGTATGCACTGGCTGTCGGTGCAGCGGCAGCCACCGTAGGCCTGGTCATTGGCGTCGTGACGCTCACCGGGGTCGGGTTCAAGGTCAGTTTCATCATCACCGGGGCAGCGCAAAGCATTGCGGCCGGCCTGGCCCTGTTTGTGCCGGAGGCCCTCGCTTCTCAAAAAGGCATGGTGCTGTTTGCCGCGCTGTTCATGACCGGCGCGGTGTGCATCCTGATGGGCTGCGGCATTCCGACCACCGCCAACTACATCATCATGGTGACGGTGGCGGCGCCCACGCTGGTGCAACTGGGAGTGGAGCCGCTGGTGGCGCACTTCTTCGTCTTCTACTACGGCGTACTGGCCGACATCACGCCGCCCGTCGCACTGGCGGCATACGCCGCAGCCGGCATGGCGGGCAGCGATCCGTTCAAGACCGGCAACACCGCGTTCCGGCTCGGGCTGGCCAAGGCGCTGGTGCCCTTCGTGTTCGTGTTCTCCCCCAGCCTGCTGCTGGTGGCCAAGGGCTTCACCTGGTATGACTTCAGCGTCACCTTCGTCGGCTGTGTGCTGGGCATCTCCGTCCTGGCGGCAGCACTGAGCAAGTACCTGCTGGTGGAGATGAAGCGCTGGGAGCAGGTCCTGTGCGTCGCAGCGGCACTGCTGCTGATCGCACCAGGCCTGACCGCGACGTTGCTGGGTGCGGCATTGTGCATACCGATGCTGGTACGCCAGTTGACGGCGTCACGCGCCGCGTGACCATGGCCCCCGGGGCACCCGGGCGCAGTGCTACCCCTGCCGGTGGCTGCGGTCTTCGACGCCGTCCGGACCGTTGTGCAGGTTGGTCAGCACATGCTCCTGCTGCACCAGGCGCCAGGACAACATCTTCTGCGCCATCTCCAGCATGATCGGCTGGTGGGCCGGGTCGCGGGAGAGGTCGTGCATCTCCCACGGGTCGTTCTGCAGATCGAACAGCAGCGGCGGCAGGGCAGCGAAAAACACGTACTTCCAGCGCTCCCCGCGCAGGATCGCGAGCTGGCACTGGTCGGGCTCCAGGCCCAGGGCGTTCTGGCCGTCGTAGCTGCCGTAGGGGCCTGCACGGAAGTCGAGCTCCATGTGCGCCTCCTGGCGCCAGGAGGCCGGCACGCCACCGTGCAGAAACGGCAGCAGCGAACGGCCGTCGCACTGCACGGGAACATCGGCCCCCAGCCATTGCAGCAGGGTGGGCATCAGGTCCACCGACTCGGTGAAGGCCTCCACCTGGCGCCCGCGACCGGCGTCGGCGGCCAGGTTCGGGTCGCGGATGATCAGTGGAATGTAGAAACTCTGGTCGAAGTACAGCTCCTTGCCCCAGGTGTAGTGGTCGCCCCCCATCTCGCCGTGGTCACAAGTGAAGACGATCAGCGTGTGTTCGTACTCGCCCGTGGCCTTGAGATGCGCGACGATGCGGCCGACCGCATCGTCCACCTCGTTCATCATGCCGTAGTAGCAGGCGCGCATCTGGCGCAGCTCCAGCTCCGGCATGTCGACCAGGTTGTTGGGGTTGTGCTCGTCGTACTTGCCCGGTCGCTGGAAGGTCTTGATCCACTGCGCCAGGTGCGGATGCTGCGCGGCTTCGTCCTGCGGCGTGGCCTTGCGCCGGGCCAAGGGCACGTCGGCCGGGTCGTACAGGGCGTTGTAGGGTTCGGGCGTGATCACCGGCGGGTGCGGGCGCAGGAAAACGCAGTGCATGAACCAGTCCTGGGTGCGGTGGTCCCCCAGCCAGTCGAGCACGGCGTTGGTCATGAAGCTGGTGTCGCTGTCCGCGGCATTGAACAGGGTAGGGATGAAGCGGTGGCCCCGGTCTTCGGGCCTGCGGAAACCGGGCCGGGGCTGGTACACATCACGCCGGCCCTCGAATGCGTATCCCTTGCGGCGCAGGTCGTTCATCCAGGCAGCCATGTAATCGGGAAACAGCAGGCCGATGCGGTACCCGGGCAGCGGCCCTTCGAAGGTTCTCAGTGCCGGGTCCGCCGGGTCCAGTCCGCGCGGGTCGGCGCTGGTGTCGGTATAACCGAACAGCATCGGGTCCATGCCGATCTTGCGCACTTCCTGCGCGATATTGGTGTGCCGTCGGTCCAGCGGCGTGCCATTGCGGCCGGAACGGTGGTTCATCAGGTACAGGCCGGTCTGCATGCTGGAGCGCGACGGACCGCACGGGGAGGTGACTGCGAAATGCTTGCGGAACAACACGCCGTCCGCAGCCAGCGCATCCAGATGCGGCGTCTTGACCACCGGGTGACCAAGCGCCGAGAGGCATTCGCCTCGCCATTGGTCGGCCGAGATGAAAAGGACTTTGCGGGGGCTGGTCATGGGCGATCCTGTGTTGCGGGCGCGGCAGGCGTGCTGCTGCCGTCAGCCGGCATTGTCGGTGCGTGCGGGGCCTTGCGGCGATCCGCAGCAAGCGCAGGCGTACCTCCTGGCAACCGGCTCAGCGGTCCTGGCGAAGCCGTTGGCTCAACGGCGTCGGGCCGATCGCGTCTGCCCGGCCGGGGGCCCCCCCGACTGCGGTCAGCCGGCCTTCTTGACCCAGGCGCTGCACCAGCCGGCTGCCGCGACCTGCTTGCCCGCGAACAGCGAACACGGACCCATGGGGTCCTTGCCCTTGCCGGTATACAGCTGGCAGTTGCTGCACTTCTGCTCTGCCGTGTGTTTGGGGTACTTCTTCGCGTCGACCTTGGTGGAGTCCGCGTTATAGGCCAAGGCGACGGCCTGTGGATCCTTTTCGTCGAGCTTGGCGGCGGCGGTCTGTGCCATGGCGCTGGCTGCGACCAGTGCGGAGCCACCGGCGGCGACCTGCATCATGAATGTTCTGCGAGTGGCGTGTTGCATGCTCAAAATCCTTGTTGAAAAATGTGGACTGCCGAATTATGGCGAAAGGGGAGCGCGTGTTCCAGGCTGGCAGGCGGCGGCTTTAACCTGAGTCAAGAAAACACGCCGGCAACCGGGTGCATGGCAGCGCGCTCCCCCTGCAGCCGTCGCGCAAAAGGTGGACAAGCAGCGCGCGCCGGTCGACGCGATCCGGCGGGTTTGCGATACGCTGATAATTCACGCATTATCTGGAGCAAAAAATGGCGTCTGTGAACAAGGTGATTCTGGTCGGGAACTGCGGCCGCGACCCGGAAGTCCGTTATCTGCCCTCTGGCCAGGCCGTGGCCAATGTCACGCTGGCTACTTCGAGCCGGCGCAAGGACAAGAACACCGGGGAAACCATCGAAGACACGCAGTGGCACCGCATCACGTTTTATGACCGGCTGGCAGAGATCGCCGGCGAATACGTCAAGAAGGGCCGTCCGATCTACGTGGAAGGCCGGCTGAAGTACGGCAAGTTCACCAACAAGGACGGCGTGGAGCAGAACACCTGCGACATCATCGCCACCGAGATGCAACTGCTGGGCAGCCGTGAAGGCATGGGCGGCCCCGGCGGTGAGGAAGGCGGTGGTGGTGGCGCCTACAACCGCCCCAGCGCACCGGCCTCGCGCCCGGCCGCTGCTGCGCCGCGGCCGCCGGCACCTGCACCAGCCGCGAAGCCGTCGAGCGGCTTCGACGACATGGACGACGACATCCCGTTCTGAGTCGCCGAGAGGATCACCCCGCCGCCCAGGCAGACCTCGCCGTCGTACACCACCGCCGACTGGCCGGGCGTCACTGCCCACTGCGAGTCGGTGAACCCGAGCCTGAAGGGTGCCGCTGCCGCGGGGCTCTCGTATGACAGCTGGCAGGGCGCGTCCTGCTGGCGATAGCGCGTCTTGGCGGCGAGCAGGCCTGGTGGCGGTGGCTCCCCCGCCACCCAGCTCACGTCATCGGCCACCAGGGCCTCGTACTGCAACCACGGATGGTCGTGCCCCTGCACCACCCACAGGATGTTCTTCTCCATGTCCTTGCGGGCAACAAACCAGGGCGCGTGCTCCCCGCCGCCGCGCTGGGCTCCCTTGTCGCGGATGCCGCCGATGCCCAGGCCCTGGCGCTGCCCGATGGTGTAGAAGCTCAGGCCTACATGCTGACCCACGGTGCGACCGGACATGTCCTTGATCGGCCCGGGCTCCCGCGTGATGTAGCGGTTCAGGAAGTCACGGAACGGACGCTCGCCGATGAAGCAGATGCCGGTGGAGTCCTTCTTGCGAGCGTTCGGCAGCCCGATCTCGGTCGCGATGCGGCGCACCTCGACCTTGCGCAGTTCGCCGACCGGAAACAGGGTGCGAGACAACTGGCCCTGGTCGAGCCGGTGCAGAAAATAACTCTGGTCCTTGGTCGTATCCAGCCCCTTGAGGAGTTCGTAGCGCCGTGTCGCCGGGTTCAGCCGCACCCGTGCATAGTGGCCCGTGGCGATGCGCTGCGCGCCCAGGCGCATGGCGTGGTCGAGAAAGGCCTTGAACTTGATCTCGGCGTTGCACAGGATGTCCGGGTTGGGCGTGCGTCCGGCCTGGTACTCGCGCAGGAACTCGGCAAACACCCGGTCCTTGTATTGCGCGGCGAAATTCACATGTTCGATCTCGATGCCGATCACGTCGGCCACTGCCGCGGCATCGACGAAGTCGACATTCGACGCGCAGTAGGCGGAGTCGTCGTCGTCTTCCCAGTTTTTCATGAAGATGCCGATGACCTCGAAGCCCTGCGCCTTGAGCAGGTGCGCGGTCACGGCGGAGTCGACGCCGCCACTCAACCCGACCACGACCCGCTCTTTGGCCATATGTGCCCGATTATCCCGGCGCATGCCCGCTCAGGGCGCCACCCAGGTCGGTGTGCAGCAGACCCATCGGGTAGCGGGCACCAGCGAGGTAGTCCTCGACGCACTGCAGCAGCACCGGGCTGCGGTGCCTGGGGGCGCTGGCGCGGATCTCGTCCGCGGTCAGCCACAGCGTGCGCACGATGCCGTGGTCGAGCCGCCGGTGCGGCTGGAACTCGCCCAGTTCGCCACCAAAGGCGAATCGCAGGTAGGTGATGGTCTGTGCCGCTTCCGCGTCGCGGCGCGGCTTGGTCTGGCGCGACAGGTACACCCCCACCAGCGCCGTCGGGCGAAACGCGTGGGCCGTCTCCTCCAGCGTCTCGCGCGCGCACGCCTCGACCAGCGTTTCGCCGGGATCCAGGTGGCCGGCAGGGTTGTTGAGCCGCAGTCCATCGGCGGAGTGCTCCTCGACCAGCAGGAACCGCCCTTCGCGTTCGACGATGGCGGCCACGGTCACGTTGGGTTTCCAGCGGTGGGGCATGCGGAATTATCCCTTGCGGGGCTGTCCGCGGCAGGGCTGGCGCACAGCGCACGCAGGCGACACCCGCCGGCACACCTGTCAAACTCATGTAAGCTTCGGGCCACACTCCACCCCGTTACAAAAAATAGGAGCAGCCCATGCTCATTGGCATTCCGACAGAGACTGCAGCCGGCGAGACCCGCGTCGCCATGACCCCCGAGACCGCCAAGAAGCTCAAGGCCCAGGGGCATACCCTGCGTATCCAGTCCGGCGCCGGAGTGGCCGCCAGCGTCACCGATGCCGCCTACACCGCTGCCGGTGTCGAGATCACCGACGCGGCCGGTGCACTGGCGTGCGATCTGGTGCTCAAGGTGCGCAGCCCCTCCGACGCCGAAGCCGCCCTGATGAAGCCGGGAACCGCGCTGGTGGGCATGCTCAATCCGTTCGATGCGCCTGGTCTGCAACGCATGGCCGGCGCCGGCCTGACCAGTTTCGCACTGGAGGCCGCGCCTCGCACGACGCGCGCGCAAAGCATGGATGTGTTGTCCTCGCAGGCCAACATCGCCGGCTACAAGGCGGTCATGATCGCCGCCGACAAGTACCAGCGCTTCTTCCCGATGCTCATGACGGCCGCCGGCACGGTCAAGGCCGCGCGTGTGGTGATCCTGGGTGTCGGTGTTGCCGGGCTCCAGGCCATCGCCACGGCCAAGCGCCTGGGCGCGGTGATCGAGGCCTCGGATGTACGCCCCAGCGTCAAGGAACAGGTGGAGTCGCTGGGCGGCAAGTTCATCGATGTGTCCTATGACACACCGGAGGAAAAAGAGGCGGCGGTCGGTGTGGGCGGCTACGCCAAGCCGATGCCCGCGAGCTGGCTGGAGCGCCAGAAGATCGAAGTCGCGAAACGGGTGGCGCAGGCCGACGTCGTGATCTCGACCGCGCTGATCCCGGGCCGCGCGGCGCCCACGCTGATCACCGAGGAGATGGTCGCCAGCATGAAGCCCGGTTCGGTCATCATCGACATCGCTGCCGGCAAGGGCCCCAATGGCGGGGGCAACTGCCCCCTGTCGGAAGCCGACCGCACCGTGCTCAGGCATGGCGTGACGATCGTCGGCGAAACCAACCTGCCGGCCCTGGTGGCAGCCGACGCATCCTCGCTGTACGCACGCAATGTGCTGGACTTCCTCAAGCTGATCATCACCAAGGAAGGCACGCTGCAGGTCGACATGAACGACGACATCGTGGCAGCCTGCCTGATGACCCAAGGCGGCGAAGTCAAACGCACATAGCCCTGTATTCCTGGAGCGGTCGCGCGCCGCACCCGGTCACCCACCCCTCGATTCGTTTCGGAGACCCCAGATGGACATCGTTTCACCCACCATTACCAACCTGATCATCTTTGTGCTGGCCATCTACGTCGGCTACCACGTGGTCTGGACTGTCACGCCGGCCCTTCACACGCCGCTGATGGCGGTCACCAACGCGATCTCGGCCATCGTCATTGTCGGAGCCATGCTGGCGGCCGCCATGACCGAGACCACACTGGGCAAGACCATGGGTGTGCTCGCGGTGGCACTGGCCGCGGTCAATATCTTCGGCGGGTTTCTGGTGACCCGGCGAATGCTGGAGATGTTCAGGAAGAAAGAGAAGAAGGGCGCCACTGCCGTTGCCGGAACCAGCGGAGACAAAGCATGAGCAGCAATGTCGTCACCCTGCTCTACCTGGTGGCGAGCGTCTGCTTCATCCAGGCGCTCAAGGGCTTGAGTCACCCGACCACGTCGATCCGCGGCAACCTGTTCGGCATGGTGGGCATGGCGATTGCCGTGGTGACCACCGCTGCGCTGATCGTCACGATGGCACAGGGCAACCTCACGGGCATGGGCTGGGTGGTGCTGGGCCTGGTCGTCGGTGGCGCCTATGGCGCCTACCGCGCCAAGACGGTGGAAATGACCAAGATGCCCGAGCTGGTCGCCTTCTTCCACAGCATGATCGGCCTGGCCGCCGTGTTCATCGCCATCGCGGCGGTGGTCGAACCCGCAGCGCTGTTGCACGGCCTTGAAAAAGGCGCACCGATTCCTGCCGGCAACCGGCTGGAACTGTTTCTCGGCGCGGCCATCGGCGCCATCACCTTCAGCGGCTCGGTGATCGCGTTCGGCAAGCTCAGCGGCACCTACAAGTTCCGCCTGTTCCAGGGGGCGCCGGTGCAGTTTGCCGGCCAGCACAAGCTCAACCTGGCGCTGGGTGTCGGCACCCTCGGCCTCGGTATCGCCTTCATGCTCAGCGGCGACAGCAGCACCGGCAATACGCTGTTCTTCGCGATGCTGGTGCTGGCGTTCGTGCTGGGCGTCACGTTGATCATCCCGATCGGCGGAGCTGACATGCCGGTCGTCGTGTCGATGCTCAACAGCTACTCCGGCTGGGCGGCGGCGGGCATCGGTTTCAGCCTGAACAACGCGATGCTGATCGTCGCCGGCAGCCTGGTTGGCTCCTCGGGCGCGATCCTGAGCTACATCATGTGCAAGGCGATGAACCGCTCGTTCTTCAACGTGATCGGCGGCGGTTTCGGCACCGACCCGTCCACGGCCGCCGCCGGTGGCGCGGTGCAGCGCAACGTCAAGAGCGGCAGCGCAGACGACGCCGCCTTCGTGCTGAGCAACGCGGAAACCGTCGTCATCGTTCCGGGCTACGGGCTGGCGGTGGCCCGCGCCCAGCATGCGGTCAAGGAACTGGCCGCGAAACTCAGCGAAAAGGGCATCACCGTCAAATACGCGATCCATCCGGTGGCCGGCCGCATGCCCGGGCACATGAACGTGCTGCTGGCCGAGGCGGAAGTGCCCTACGACCAGGTGTTCGAAATGGAAGACATCAACGGCGAATTCGGCCAGGCCGACGTGGCGATCATCCTGGGTGCCAACGACGTCGTGAACCCTGCTGCCCATGTGAAGGGCAGCGCCATCTACGGCATGCCGATCCTGGAGGCCTACAAGGCCAAGACCGTGATCGTGAACAAGCGCTCCATGGCCGCGGGCTACGCGGGCCTGGACAACGAGCTTTTCTACATGGACAAGACGATGATGGTTTTCGGCGACGCGAAGAAGGTCGTCGAAGACATGGGCAAAGCCATCGAATAGACGGCGTGGCGGGGAGCGGCGACACCTGAACAACAAGCCGGCCCCCGGCAAAATGGAGACAAGACAATGACAGACCGCATCTGGCTCGGCAGCTATCCGCCGGGCGTGCCCGCCGACATCGACGTGGCACTGTACGAATCGATCGTCGCGCTGATGGAGGAGAGCTTTCGCAAGTACGCGTCGCGCGTGGCCTACAGCTTCATGGGCAAGGACGTCACCTATGC
This sequence comes from Rhodoferax sp., assembly GCA_031383745.1. Lineage (GTDB taxonomy): Bacteria > Pseudomonadota > Gammaproteobacteria > Burkholderiales > Burkholderiaceae_C > CAISIP01. The sequence goes on from JANMZX010000014.1 coordinate 18,311, forward strand.
CCAGACCGACAGCCTGAGCCAGGCCTTCGCCGCCTACCTGCAGGGCCTGGGCCTGTCCAAGGGCGACCGCGTGGCGGTGATGATGCCCAACGTGCCGCAGTACCCGGTGGCGGTAGCCGCGATACTGCGCGCCGGGCTGGTGCTGGTGAATATCAACCCGCTGTATACCCCGCGCGAGCTCGAGCACCAGCTGAAGGATTCGGGCGCCAGGGCGATCGTGATCCTGGAGAACTTCGCGACCACGCTGGAAAAGTGCATCGCGTCGACCCAAGTCAAGCATGTCGTGTTGTGCGCCATGGGAGACCAGCTCGGCCTCATCAAGGGAGCGCTGGTCAACTATGTGGTGCGGCACTCCAAGAAGCTGGTGCCGGCCTTCCACCTCCCGGCGGCGGTGCGGTTCAATGAAGCGGTGGCCCGCGGCACGGCGGCCACCCTGAAAAAGCCGTCGATCAAGGCCGATGACCTGGCGGTGCTGCAGTACACCGGGGGCACGACCGGCGTGTCCAAGGGCGCCGTGCTGCTGCACCGCAACCTGGTGGCGAACGTGCTGCAGAACGAGGCCTGGGGCGCGCCGCTGATGAGCCGGATTCCCGCCGACGAGCAACCGACCTCGGTCTGCGCGCTGCCGCTCTACCATATCTTCGCGTTCACCTACTGCATGATGCTGTCCATGCGCATGGGCGGCAAACTGGTGCTGATCCCCAATCCACGCGACCTGCCCGCGATGTTCAAGGAACTGGCCAAACACCGCATCCACGTGATGCCCGCGGTCAACACGCTGTTCAATGGCATGGCCAACCACCCGGATTTCAAGAGCGTCGACTGGAGCCACCTGAAAGGCTCGACCGGTGGCGGCACCGCCGTGCAGAGTGCGGTCGCCAGGCTGTGGCTCGAAAAGACCGGCTCCCCGATCCTGGAGGGCTACGGACTCAGCGAGACCTCACCGACGGCCAGCGGGAATCCGGCAACGGCGACCGAATACAGCGGGTCGATCGGCGTGCCGCTGCCCAACACCTGGATGAAGCTGCTGGACGACGACGGCAACGAGGTCGGCCCGGGCCAGGCCGGCGAGATCGCGATCAAGGGGCCGCAGGTGATGGCCGGCTACTGGCAGCGGCCCGACGAGACCGCCAAGGTCATGACGCCCGACGGCTACTTCAAGTCCGGCGACATCGGTACCATGGACGAGCGCGGCTTTTTCAAGATCGTCGACCGCAAGAAGGACATGGTTCTGGTCAGCGGCTTCAACGTCTTTCCCACCGAACTCGAGGACGTGGTGTCCCAGTTGCCCGGTGTGCTGGAGTGCGCCTGCGTCGGCGTGCCGGACGCCAAGACCGGCGAAGCCGTCAAGCTGGTGATCGTCAAGAAGGACTCCGCCCTGTCGGAAGCCGCGGTACGCGCCTTCTGCAAGGAAAACCTCACCGGCTACAAGCAGCCCAAGATCGTCGAGTTCCGGGCTGAGCTGCCCAAGACACCCGTGGGCAAGATACTGCGGCGCGAATTGCGCGACAAATAGGCGGCGCGTACTTGGCAACCACCGCGATCCTGAGTGCCCTCGCGCAGGAGCAGCAGGGCCTGATCGAGCGGTTGCAGGGCGCGCGTCGGGTGCAGCGGGCCGGCCGGGACTACTGGCAGGGCTGGCTGCACGGCCAACCGGTCGTGCTGGCGCTGTCGCGCATCGGAAAGGTCGCGGCAGCCACCACCACCACCACCCTGATCGAGGCATTCGCGGTGCAGCGCGTCATCTTCACCGGCGTGGCGGGTGGGCTCGGGACGGACGTGCATATCGGCGACCTGGTGGTGGCCACCGGGTTTGTGCAGCACGACATGGACGCCTCCCCGCTGTTTCCGCGCTTCGAGATCCCGCTGTATGGGCAGGCTGGTTTCGACTGCGATGCCGCGTTGTCCGGTTTGCTCGCGCAGGCCTGCCACCTGAGCCTTGCCGACCCGCCCGCGGCAGTTCCGGCGCGCGCGTCGGGCGTGCACCGCGGCCTGATCGTCAGTGGCGACCAGTTCGTGTCCACCGCGCAGGCCGCATCGCAGTTGCAGGCAGCCCTACGCGCCGTCGGCATGGAGCCGCTGGCCGTCGAGATGGAGGGTGCGGCGGTAGCACAGGTGTGCCACGACTACGGGATTCCATTCGCCGCCGTCAGGACGATCTCGGACCGGGCGGACGACGACTCGCCCGCAGATTTCCAGCATTTCGTGACCCACGTGGCCAGCCACTACGCATGCGCCATCGTCGAGCACCTGATGCCGCAGCTGCCGCACGCCTGACAGCCCCTCAACCGCTGCAACGCAACGGCGGCAGGCTGGCTACTTGAGCCAGCCGCGTCGGCGGAAGTACCACATCGGGACAATCGCGCTGGCCGCCATCAGCAGCAGCGCGTAGGGATACCCCAAGGCCCAACCCAGCTCGGGCATGAACTGGAAGTTCATGCCGTACAGGCTGGCGATCAGCGTCGGCGGCAACAAGGCCACGCTGGCCACCGAGAATATCTTGATGATCTTGTTCTGGTTGATATTGATGAAACCGACGGTCGCATCCATCAGGAAGTTGATCTTGTCGAACAGGAAGGCCGTGTGCGAATCCAGCGAATCGATGTCGCGCAGGATCTGCCGCGCCTCGTCGAACTGCTCGGCGTTGAGCATCTTGCTGCGCATCATGAAGCTGACCGCTCGCCGGGTGTCCATCACGTTGCGGCGGATGCGGCCGTTCATGTCCTCGTGGCGGGCGATCGCGCCCAGCACCTCGCCGGCCAGCACGTCCGTCACGTTGCCGGACAGCACCTTCTCGCTGACCTTTTCCAATTCGTCGTAGATGCCTTCAAGTGTGTCGGCCGAATACTCGGCGTCGGCGTCGAACAGCTTGAGCAGCACTTCCTTGGCGTCCTCGATCAGGCCGGGCGCGCGGCGCGCGCGCATGCGCAACAGGCGAAACACCGGCACATCCTCGTCGTGGATGGAAAACAGCACGCCCTTGCTGCGCAGTTCATCGTTGACCAGGTTCAGGATGAACGCGACGCGCACCGTGCGCGGATCCTCCACGTCGGCGATCAGGAAGTCGCTGCGGATATGCAGGTCGCCGTTGTCCTCGGTGTAGAAGCGCGCCGACTCCTCGATGTCCTCGTCCATTGCGTCGTCAGGAATCGACAGGCCGAAATACTGCTTGACCCAGCGCTTCTCGTCGGGTGTCGGGGACTCCAGGTCGACCCAGATCGGCTGGAAACGGGAGAGCTCTTCCAGCGACTCGATTTCCTCCTGAAACAGCCTGCCGTTGGCGAGCGTGAAGACATTGAGCATGCATGCTCTCCCGGTGGTCGGTAGGGGCTGAAGGGGCGGGCGGTCGCAGCTTGCCGACCAGGGCAGAAATCCTGCGCACAGACCCCGGAAAACTAGACTCCAAATTATCGCATCGGCAGCCTGCCCGCAGGCCCTGGCTCAATCGCCCAGGATCAGTTCCAGCAGTTCTTCCTTCAGCGCGAGTGCATCGCTTTCACCCATTTCGATCAGCGACTGGACGAAACCCGGCTCGAACAGCAGGTAGCTGGCCAGCGTGCCGCCGCTGCCCTTGAGCACACCGAGTGCACCCAGCGCCTCGCGGATGGAGGTTGGCAGCGTGGACGTGAATTGTTGTGCCAACCCATCGAGGGAGCGGGTGGGGGCGATCGCCAGCACATCGATCGGCTTGTAGGGCATGGCGGCGGCGGCCTCCGCAGGCAGGCGGTTGATGGTCTGGGTGACGCGTTGTGTCTGCTCCACGTCCGCCTGCAGCGTGTCATGAAACACGCTGGCCATGACATGCCCCGCCATGCTGCCCAGGGTCGGGCCGGCAGCACGCGCCGGCACCGGTGCCTGCCCCAGCCCCGGGCGTTCCGGCTGCCCCACGCCGATCACCAGGATCTTGCGGGCTCCCAGGTGCATGGCCGGCGACAGGGGGGTGACCTGCCGCATCGAGCCATCACCAAAATGCTCCTGGTGGCCGTCCACCTGCAAGGCGGTTGCCGGGAACAGGAACGGGATGGCACTGGACGCCATCAGGTGCTCGATGCTCAGGCGCTGGTACTCGGCACGGCGTCCCGGCCGGGCCCAGCCCTCGAATTCACCCTTGCTCGCGGTATGGCAGAAAGTCCAGTGCACCCCGCTGGAGTAACTCGAGCCGGTGACCGCCAGTGCGTCGATGGTGCCGGAGCGCAGCGCTTCATCGATGCCGTCGAGCGGGATGCCGTCACGCAGTATCTTGGTCAGCGGCGCGTTGTTGAGCAGCGCGCCGTTCGCCCGCGCATGGCGCGACAGGCTCCAGGCCACCGCAATCCGGCTGAAGCGCACCCACTGGGGTACGTTGAGCTGGTAGACGTCGGTCGAACGCAACCGGCCCCAGAACTCGGCCAGCTGATCGAATGCCTGGAGGCCCTGCACCGCCCGGCTGGCAAGGAAAGCCGCGTTGATGGCCCCGGCCGAGGTGCCCACCAGGACCTGGAACGGGAACGTCTGCGCGGCGCCCGAGTGGTCACGCAGCATCTCCGCCATCGCCTTGAGCACACCTACCTGGTAGGCGGTCCGGGCTCCGCCGCCCATCAGCACCAGCCCGACGGTCGGTCGCGCGTACTGGCGCAGACCGGCGTGGATGATGGTGTCAAGGCTCATGGGACCATTTTGTAACGATGGCCGAGTCTATTGCAAACTATTACCGCGACCGGGCAATGGATGCGTGACGATCCGCCCACCGTCTTGGTCAGCGCTATTCCGGCTTGATCGTACGGGCTTGCTTTTGACAGCCATCCGGAGCATAGTGAAACCAGTGAACCGGCAACCGTGCATCCCTTCGGGGGTTTTTGGCCTTGGGCGTTTCTGTCCATGGCTGTTTCAATGGCGAGAGCAACAGGAGGAAATCCATGAACTTGACGATCAGCGGTCATCACCTCGAAGTCACCCCGGCCCTGAGAAATTACGTCACGACCAAGCTTGATCGCATCACCCGCCACTTTGACCAGGTAGTCGATGTCAAGGTGCTACTCACCGTGGAGAAACAGAAGGAAAAGGAACGAAGGCAACGCGCCGAGTGCAACATCCATGTCAAGGGCAGCGACATGTTTGCCGAGAGCTCACACTCCGACCTCTATGCTGCCGTCGATGAACTGGTGGACAAACTGGACCGGCAGGTCGTGCGCCACAAGGACCGCCTGCAGAACCACCACCATGAAGCGCCCAAGCGCGTGATGTAGGCCAGCAGCCCTGGTGCCCATGGAACCGCCCGCCTGCCGGGCGGTTTTTTTGTGTGCATAATCTCCCACCGTCCGACCATGAACCGACTCGCCTCCATCCTGCCACCTGCGCAAGTGCTCGTCAGCGTAGACGCCACCAGCAAGAAGCGGGCTTTCGAGGAGGCCGGACTGCTGTTCGAGACCCTGCATGGCCTGAGCCGGGCACTCGTCACAGACAGCCTGTTTTCACGCGAGCGTCTCGGCTCCACCGGCCTGGGCCACGGTGTCGCCATCCCGCACGGGCGCATCAAAGGTTTGAAGGCTCCCATGGCCGCGGTCTTCCTGCTGGCCAACCCGATCGGATTCGACGCTCCGGACGATCAGGCTGTGCGCCTGATGATCTTCCTGCTGGTACCCGAGGCGGCAACCCAGAAACACCTGGAGATCCTCTCCGAAATCGCCGAACTGCTCAGCGATGCGCCCCTGCGCGAACAGCTCAACGCCAGCACCGATGCAGCGCAACTGCATGCGCTGATCTCACACTGGAAACCCACGCCCTTGTCCTGACGGGCGTGGCAGGGGCCCTGTTTCCCGGAACTGCAGAAGTGCCATGAAACCCACCGTCGTCAGCGCCGATGTCCTGTTCGAGGAATTCCGCGCCTATCTCAAATGGCAATGGGTGGCGGGGCTCGGTGCATCCGAGCGGCGATTCGACGAGGTCGCCGTGCGCGCGGCGCGCTCCGGCGCCGACCTGGTCGGTTACCTCAACTACATCCATCCCTACCGCGTGCAGATATTGGGCGAACGCGAAATCGCCTACCTGACCAGCGCCACGCCGGACGACTGCGCCCGACGCATCTCACGCATCGTCACGCTCGAGCCGCCGGTGCTGGTGCTGGCCGACGCCCAGACGGCGCCCGATGCCCTGCTCTCGATGTGCGAGCGGGCGCAGATTCCCATGTTTGCGACCGACGGGTCCTCGGCCTTCGTCATCGACGTGCTGCGCGCCTACCTGTCCAAGCACTTCGCCGAACGCACCACGATGCATGGCGTGTTGATGGACATTCTCGGCCTGGGGGTGCTGATCACCGGCGAGTCGGGCCTGGGCAAGAGCGAGCTGGGCCTCGAGCTGATTTCACGCGGCAACGGCCTGGTCGCTGACGACGCGGTCGACCTGTACCGCATCAACCAGACCACGATCGAGGGGCGTTGCCCTGACCTGCTGCAGAACCTGCTCGAGGTGCGTGGCATCGGCCTGCTCGACATCCGCGCGATCTTTGGCGAAACCGCCGTGCGGCGCAAGATGCGGCTCAAGCTGATCGTGCACCTGGTGCGCCGCGAGACGCTGGAACGGGAATACGAACGCATTCCGTACGAACCGCTGACACAGGACGTGCTGGGCATCGCGGTGCTGAAGGTCGTGATCCAGGTGGTTGCAGGGCGCAACATCGCGGTGCTGGTGGAGGCCGCGGTGCGCAACACCATCCTGCAGTTGCGCGGTATCGACACCTACCAGGAGTTCGTGGAGCGCCACCGCAAGGCCATGGGACAAGGCGCGGCAGGCGGCGGCCACTGACCAGCGGCTGTTGTCAGGCGGCGTGACGCCCGGTCACGGGCCGGTTGGGGCACTCGGCCTTGGTGCAGTTCGCATACAGGCTCAGGGCATGGTCGGCAATCGTGAAGCCCTTGGTCTTGGCGACGGCGTGCTGGCGCCGTTCGATTTCCGCGTCGTAGAACTCCTCGACCTTGCCGCAGTCCAGACACACCAGATGGTCGTGGTGCTGGCCTTCGTTGAGTTCGTACACCGCCTTGCCGCTCTCGAAATGGCTGCGGCTCAGGATGCCGGCCTGCTCGAACTGCGTCAGCACACGGTAGACCGTGGCCAGCCCCACATCCGAACGTTCGCCGAGCAGCACGCGGAAAACATCCTCGGCGGTCATGTGGCGCTGCACGCCTTTCTGGAATATCTCCAGGATCTTGAGCCGCGGCACCGTGGCCTTGAGCCCGGTGCTCTTGAGTTCGTCAATGTTGGCCATGGCGGTGTTCTTCCTCTGGGAGACAGGCTGCCGATGGTGGCTCAGCGGCTACAATGGCCCGATCATATCGTCCTGTCTGAACCCATGTCCGACCCCTTCCGCCACGCCTCGCGCGCCAGCCTGTTCCTGGTGGTTTGTGGCGCGCTGGCGGGCTGCTCCGGATTCGACGGCGCGAGCCTGCGCATGGCCAGCGTCGTGTCGCCCTACCGCATCGACATCGTCCAGGGCAACTTCGTGTCCAGCGAGCAGGTGGCGCTGCTCAAGCCCGGCATGGTGCGCCAGCAGGTACGCGACCTGCTCGGCACGCCGCTGCTGCAAAGCGTATTTCACAGCGACCGCTGGGACTATGTGTTCACTTTCAAGCGCCAGGGCGAAGAACCGCAATTGCGCAAGGTGACCGTCTTCTTCAACGGCCCGGTCCTCGACCGCTTCGAAGCCGACGCGCTACCCACCGAAGCGGAGTTCGTGGCCTCTCTGGGCAGGGGTCGCAAGACCGCCGAGGCTCCCGTGCTGGAGGCCTCCGAGGAATCGCTCAAGCAATTCCCGGCGGCGGCCAAATCGGCCGAGCCCAAGCCGCTGCCGCCCTTGCCAGCCGCGTACCCGCCCCTCGAGCCGGCCACGCCCTGAAGCCGCCGAGCGATGAACGTCGACACCAGGCACAGGATCTGCATTGCCGGCGCGTCCGGCCGCATGGGACGCATGCTGATCGAATCGGTGCTGGCCAGTGAAGATTGCGTGCTCAGCGGCGCACTCGACGTGCCCACAAGCCCATCGATCGGCATGGATGCCACGGCATTTCTGGGGCGCAACAGCGGCGTCCTGGTCCAGGCCGACCTGCACTCCGGGCTGCAGGGAAGCGACGTCCTGATCGACTTCACCCGCCCTGACGGCAGCATGGCGCATCTGGCGGTGTGCCGCACGCTGGGGGTCAACGCGGTGATCGGCACCACCGGTTTCAGTGCGGCCCAGAAGGCGGCGATCCAGGCTGCGTCCGGCACACTCGCGATCATGCTGGCCCCCAACATGAGCATCGGCGTCAATGTAACGCTCAAGCTGCTCGAAATGGCGGCCAAGGCCTTGGCCACCGGATACGACATCGAGATCATCGAAGCGCACCACCGCCACAAGGTCGACGCGCCCTCGGGTACCGCACTCAAGATGGGCGAAGTCATCGCCGCCGCGACCGGCCGCGACCTGAAGGACTGCGCGGTCTATGCGCGCGAAGGCGTGACGGGCGAACGCGACCCCTCCACCATCGGCTTCGCCACCATCCGGGGCGGCGACATCGTCGGCGACCACACGGTGCTGTTTGCCGGCACCGGTGAGCGCATCGAGATCAGCCACAAGTCGTCCAGCCGCGCCACTTTTGCGCAGGGTGCGTTGCGCGCGGCGCGTTTCCTCGGTGGACGCAAGCAGGGGCTGTTCGACATGTTCGACGTGCTCGGCCTCGGATCCGCCCCCGCCACCGCGCAATGAGCCGCCGGTCCGTTTCCGGGGCTGTCGGCGCCGCCGCGTGCAGCGCGGAGCGCTGCCGGTGAGCGACGCACGGCCGCTCCACAGGGCTCGCACCGTGGCGCGCTGCGCGAAGGCCGCCTGATGAGCGTCCTGCGCCTGCTCGCCGACGGTGACGGTGTCACGCGGCTGGTGGCCGTCGCGTTATTTCTGATGTCCACCGGCAGCTGGGTCGTCATCCTCTGGAAGGGCTGGCTGCTGCGCCGCGCCAGCAACGACGTGGAGCGCAGCACCGCGGCGTTCTGGCAGTCCGGTGACCTGGCCGACGGCCAACGCAGGGCCCTCGCCTTCGACCGCGAGCGCATGGTCGAGCCGCTGATTGCTGCCACCGTGGTCACCACCCAAGGGACGCTTGCCACAGCCGGTGACAGGTCGCAGCAGCTCACACGGGTGCTGCGGCAGGCGCTGCATGCCGTGCTTGCCCGGCTGCACCACGGGCAGGTGCTGCTGGCCACGGTGGGCTCCACTGCACCATTCGTGGGCCTGCTCGGAACCGTCTGGGGCATCTACCACGCGCTGATCAGCATCTCCAGCGCCGGGCAGATCACGATCGACCGGATCGCCGGTCCCGTGGGCGAAGCCCTGATCATGACCGCGGCCGGCCTGGTGGTGGCGATTCCGGCAGTGCTGGCCTACAACGTCTTCGGGCGCATGATCGGCCGCATCGAGGCCGATCTGGAAGGCTTTGCGCGCGACCTGCGGGAGCTGCTTCTCAGTGCGCCATCGCCCAGCGGGCAGGCACGGGACTGACCGATGGCCTTCGGACGGCTCGAACGCACCCGGGGCGAGCCCCCGATGAGCGACATCAACATGACGCCGCTGATCGACGTGATGCTGGTGCTGGTGGTCATCTTCCTGATCACCGCGCCCTTGCTGGCCAGTTCGATCCGGCTGGACCTGCCGCGCAGCGATGCCGCTGGCGCCAGCGACGCCCCGGCATCGGTGCTGGTGGTGGTGGACCGTTCGGGCCAGGTATTCCTGGACGACAAGCCCGTCAGTGGCGCTGAACTCGCCAGGCGGCTGACGTCCCTGGCCAGCCGCAACCCGGACACCGAAGTGCAACTGCGTGCCGACCAGGCGGTCGCGTACGGCCGCGTGGTCGAGGTGATCGGCCTGGCGCAGAAAGCCGGCCTCGGTCGCATCGGCTTCGTGGCCGACAACCGGGCCGATGCCAGATAACGGCTGACAGCCAGCGGCAGCCACGGGCCGGCCGACCGCGCGGCACGCAAGGCAAGGCCTAGAATCCCCCGGATGCGGCACTTGAGCCGCAACACCCCCGCCATGCAAGACAAATACGACCATCTCGCCGTCGAGAAATCCGCCCAGCAGCACTGGTCATCCAGCGATGCCTACCGGGTGACGGAGGACCCTTCCAGGCAGAAGTTCTACGCCTGCTCGATGTTGCCCTACCCCAGCGGCAAGCTGCACATGGGCCATGTGCGCAACTACACCATCAACGACATG
>JANMZX010000021.1:0-13677 GCA_031383745.1 Rhodoferax sp.
CCGGCGTGTCGGTCACGCTGCGTTTCGTGAACGCGTCCACCTGCGCCTATCCCAAGGGCTGGGAGAACTACCGCGTGGTGGCGAGCCATGACCGCCAGCACTGGTTGCGCATTGCCACGACCTACGACGGCACGGTGATGACGGCCAGCACCACGCCTGACACCGACAGCATCTACTTCGCCTATTTCGAGCCCTATTCCTGGGAGCGCCACCTCGACCTGATCGCCTCGGCAGCCGCGTCGGAACATGTGCAGGTGGAGCATCTGGGTCAGACCCTGGACGGGCACGACATCGATATGCTGCGCATCACCGATGCAAGCAGCGCCGTGCCCGAGGCGCAGCGCCGCAAGATCTGGCTGATCGCCCGCCAGCACCCGGGCGAGACCATGGCCGAGTGGTTCGTGGAGGGTTTTCTGGAGCGGCTGCTCGATGCCGACGACCCCAGCGCGCGTGTGTTGCTGGCCCAGTGTGTCTTCTACGTGGTGCCGAACATGAACCCGGACGGCAGCGTGCGTGGCAACCTGCGCACCAACGCGGCTGGGGCCAACCTGAACCGCGAGTGGCTCGGCCCGACGATGGAGAAGTCGCCCGAGGTGTTCCTGGTGCGCGCGCGCATGCAGCAAACCGGCGTGGACCTGTGCCTGGACGCCCACGGTGACGAGGCGCTGCCGGTCAACTTCGTGATCGGTTCGGACGGCATCGAAGGGTTCACGCCACGCATCCTGGGCCTGCAGGACGTGTTCAAGGCCGCGTGGGTCGCAGCCAGCCCGGATTTCCAGACCCAGGAGGGTTATGGCCCCGCCCACGGCACCCGCGCCAACCCGACCCTGGCCACCAACTGGGTTGCCCAGCACTTCGACTGCCTGGCCTTCACGCTGGAGATGCCGTTCAAGGACAACGCCGCCTTGCCGGATGCCGTCCATGGATGGAGTGGCGAGCGGTCGAAGAAACTCGGCGCCAGCGTGTTGCAGCCGATGCTGGCGGTGGCGGGGCGGTTGCGATAGCGTTCGCTGGCGGGTATCCGATGGCCGCAAGAATTCCCGCAAGAATTCCAGCTGAAATTACGATATATTTATATTCGACATATAGTTGCGCATGCTCCCAATGTCGCAAAAAATCCGGTTGTGGGATCACCCGTCCCAGATGGAGCCCTTGCTTCCTGGCGAGCCGTGGCTGGGTGAACTGGCCGAGCGTGCGCACGACCTGACCCGCGGCGCCGACCAGTTGGCTGGCAAATGCCAGCCCGGCGCACTCGATGGCTTGCGCGGTCTGCTGCGGGCCATGAACTCCTACTACTCCAACCGGATCGAGGGCCAGCACACCTTGCCAGTGGAGATAGAACAAGCCCTGCGCAACGACTATTCTGCGGATGCTGACAAAGCGCGGCGTCAGAGGCTGGCGCTGGCCCATATGGCGACCGAACAAGCACTGGAGCAGCGTTGGCCGGCGTGGGACGCCCGGAAAGTCTGGTCTGCCCAGATGGTGCGCGACATTCACCAAGACCTGTTTGCCCGATTGAGCGACCCCGACCGGACCTTGCCCGAAGGCGTGCCCTTGATCCCCGGCGCATTGCGCGATCGCGAAGTCAGTGTCGGGCGCCATGCCGCGCCCGCCGCCGCGGTGCTGGTGGATTTCCTGGAGCGTTGGAGCGGGTTCTACTCACAGGTCAGGCGGGGAGAAATGCAGTTGCTGGCAGTGGCGGCATCCCACCACCGGCTGGCCTGGATCCATCCGTTTCGAGATGGCAATGGCCGGGTGGTCCGCCTGCACACGCATCTGGCTTTGGGCCAAATGGGCCTGACCAACGGGCTTTGGTCGCCGCTTCGGGCTTTCGCGCGCAGCCACGACGCCTACTATGCCCATTTGGCGGCGGCCGATGCGCCGCGGGCCGGCGATCTGGATGGTCGGGGCAACCTCTCGGAGCGTGCGCTCTGTGAATGGATTGCTTTTGTGCTTGACCAGTGCCTGGACCAGGTGCGGTTCATGACCGGCTTGATGGACCTGGGTCGGATGAAAGAACGTATTGCCGCCTGCCTGAGTTTTGAAGAGCAGGTGGTGCGCCAAGGGGTGCGTACCGAAGCGCTTCGCGCCTTGCACTATCTGTTTGCCATCCAGGGCGCATTGGAGCGGGCCGACTTCAAGGCCCAACTGGGACTGGGCGAACGATTGGCGACGGCGCAGGTGTCCGCCTTGCTCAAACGTGGGCTTTTGCTCACCGACAGCCCCTACGGCAAGCTGCGCTTTGGCGTGCCGCAACATGCGCTGCGCTTCTACTTTCCGGGCTTGTGGCCAGAGGCCGAACGTGGCAGTTGAGATGGACCGTGCGGTTGTTGCCAATTCTCGGGAGAAGCGAATGTCAAAACCACGGGGCCGCGAACTCGGCCTGCCGTTTCCCGGGCACACCGGCCCGTTCAATGCCATCACCGACGTGCCGGGTGTGCTGGTCGGCTATGCCACGCTGGACGGTCAGTCCGTCGACGGCAAGACGATCAAGACCGGGGTGACGGCCATCTTGCCGCGGGGTTACCACCCCGAGCCCCAGCCGGTGTGGGCCGGCATCCACCGTTTCAATGGCAATGGCGAGATGACCGGCACCCACTGGATCGAGGACGCGGGTTATTTTTTCGGCCCCGTCTGCATCACCAATACCCACAGCGTCGGTATCGTCCACCATGCGGCCGTGCGCTGGACGCTCCGTCACTACGCGTCGGTCGGGGCAGACAAGCACATCTGGGCCATGCCGGTGGTGGCCGAGACCTATGACGGCCGCCACAACGACATCGACGGCCAGCATGTGACCGAGGCCGATGCACTGGCCGCACTGGACGGAGCGCGTGCCGGCCCGGTGGCCGAAGGCAACGTCGGTGGTGGCAACGGCATGCGCAGTTACCAGTTCAAGGGCGGCACCGGCACCGCGTCGCGCGCCGTGGCCATCGACGGCCGCGCCTACACCGTGGCCGCGCTGGTGCAGAGCAACCATGGTGTGCGCGACAGCTTCACCGTGCTGGGCGTGCCGGTGGGCAGACACCTGCCGCTGGGCAGCGACGCCGCGCAGGAGCTGGGCTCGATCATCATCATCCTGGCAACCGACGCGCCCATGCTGCCACACCAGCTGCAGCGCCTGGCGCGGCGTGCCGCCATCGGTTTCGGGCGCAACGGCACCTTTGGCGGCAACTCGTCGGGTGACATCTTCCTGGCCTTCAGCACGGCCAATGCCAAGCCGTTGCCACAGTTGTCGCCATCCCATCTGAGCATGGAACACGTCAACGACGGCGCGTGTGACGCGCTCTACCTGGGCGCGGTGCAGTGCACGGAAGAGGCGGTCATCAACGCGATGCTGGCAGCGGAGGACGCGCCGGAAATCGGTCCGGAGGCAGGCATCTGCAAGGCGCTGGACCACGGGGAACTGGTGCGCATCATGGCGCACTATGGGCGCATGGGAGCTGCACACGCTCCCGAAGCTGGCCCCCGGTGAACGCGGGCAGTGCGGGAGCCCTCAAACCGAAATCACGCGCTGCAACAGGCCGAACGACACCCGCCACTCCAGCCCGTCCTCGCAGGCGATGGACGCAGTTTTCTGGTTGATGCGCCGGATGGTGCCGAACTTGCGGATCAGGTCGCGGCCCTCGAAACTCACGGTGTCGCCCGGGGCAAAATCCTCGCGGCTCAGCCGCACCGGCGCCGGGGCAGGGGCTTGTACCGGCATGGACTCCGGGTGGACGTCGATGGCCGCATACGGCATCCAGCGCCGCGCCAGATCGTGCGCGCATTCCACCATCACCTGATCTGGCCGGAAGTCGATCACCCGGCCCTTGCGCAGCTGGTTGGCCCGTACATCGAGATAGTCCACCGCCTGCCCCACATGCAGGTGCCGCCGGATCGCCATGATGCGTGTTGGTTGCAGCAGCAGGTGGTCGAGTGCGGTGCGCAGCTGCAGCAGCTCCAGGTCGCTGGCCTGGCTGGCCAGTGTGCTCATCAGGTCGTGCCAGTCTTGTTTCATGGTGTGTCGCCCGAAAAGCGCAATTGAAGTCGAGAAATGTCATCGTGCCGCTATGTTCCCCCCACGCAGAGCCAGCAGATCTTCCATCAACGCCAGCAATGGCAGGTGCTCGATACCGCCCGACATCGGGTAACGGGTGTTGGCGCTGCTCACAAGCAGCCGCCGGGTCGTGCCCAGATCGTCGCACGCTATGTGAAAACCCTTGCCCGCCACCGGGACACTGGAGCGTTTGATTTCCACCGCCCACAACGCCCCGCCGGGAAGCTCCAGAACAAGGTCGATTTCAGCCCCGACTGCGGTTCGGTAATAACTCGCCTGTGTGCCTGCCGGAGCACACGCCAGCAGGTTCTCGATGATCCAGCCCTCCCAGCTGCCACCCACCACCGGGTGCGAGAGAAGCGAGGTTGAATCGCCCAAACCCAGCAAGGCATGCACCAACCCGCTGTCGCGCACGAACACCTTGGGGGCCTTGACCAGGCGTTTGCTCGACTGCTTCGCCCAGGGCTGCAGGCGGCGCACCAGCATCAGGTCGCACAACAGATCGAGGTAACGGGCGACCGTTTGGCCGCTCACGCCCAACGAGGCAGCAAGCCGGGCAGCGTTCAGCATTTGCGCTTGTTCGTAGGCGAGCATCGTCCAGAACTGCCGCAAGGTTTGCGCCGGGATGCGTGGCCCGAGCTGCGGTATGTCGCGTTCGAGGTAAGTGCTGATGAACTGTTGGCGCCAGCGCAGGCTGGCCGCGTCGCTGCGCGCCAGGTAGGAGTCGGGAAAGCCACCACGCAGCCATAAAGCACCGGGTGTGGCCGCCTCGCCGGCGGGCAATTCGGTAACCACGAAGGGGGCCAGCTCCACATAGGCCAGTCGACCGGCAAGGCTCTCGGACGATTGCGACAACAGGTCTATGCTGGCCGACCCGAGCAGCAGGAACTGCGCATTGCGCCCGCCGCTTCTTCTGCGCTGGTCAATGACACCGCGCAGCGTGGCAAACAGGCCCGGCATGCGCTGCACTTCATCCAGAATCACCAGCCGGTCGGCATGGCGGGCGAAAAATGCGGAAGGATCGCTCAGTTGCGCGACGTCGGTAGGGGTTTCCAGGTCAAGGTACAAGGCTGGCGCTGCGTCCTGTGGCAGCAGGTTCTCCGCGAATTGATGCGCCAGAGTGGTCTTGCCGACCTGGCGCGGCCCGAGGATGGCCACTGCAGGGAATTCCTGCAGGTATTCACGGAGATGGCCGAGGACTTGGCGCTGGAACATGGTTGCAATTATTCCATAGGATGGAAGATTTGCAATGTCAATGTTCAAGAAATTGGCACAAACCGTTCCGACCCCATGGTGAATCCGCTGGCCCGATGAGCAGAGTGTCAGCTGACAAATCCAAACCTTCGCGCATGCCACTCCAGAAATTCAGGTGCCGGATGAAAACGCTCAGGCGGTCGTATGCGCTTTCCATCAAACTGCAGCAGGCCAGCAGCCAGAAACGGATCGTTGGTTTTCGCGTGCAGCCCGGGAGAAACCCGCACGGTGAAGTCGTCTGGCATGACGGTGATCAAACCTTGGTCGAAGGCCCGGTCGTGCAGGGCTGACAGGCACAATCCGTTTTGTGGATTGAGTCGGTTCTTCGTGTCCTCGCTCCATGGCACGATGTGGCTCGCGATGACAAGTTGTTCATGGCGGAGACCGGAAATGCAGCAGGTTGCGTCGTAGCCGGCCAAAACGGCGCGACGGTAGCCCGCGTTCTCGCCCTACGCGTAATACCCCGCCACATAGTCCTCGAAACTCCCCTGCTCGTTCTCCTCGATGCGTTTTTGCAGAGCCAGCGAGTCGGCCGCGCTGACCTTGAATCGCTGCAGCGTTTCGCCCTCCAGCGGCTGCGCCAGCAGGGACTGTTTGTGCTGCTGCGACACCGCCATGGCGTACTTGAAGAAGCCCCCGTGGTCGCGGGCCGCCTCCAGGATCTGCGCCGAGGGGCAGAGGTCGGGCTGGTCGATGCGCTGGCGCAACTGCGCCATGGCGCTGGCATAGCGATCACCACCGTAGGCGGCGTCCAGCATCCCGGCGAACGGGGCCATGTCGTCGAACAATTCGTGCGCCAGTGGCCGCATGGGCTGCTCGCGGTTGTGCACCAGCAGGTGCAGGTCGGGCTGGCGGCCGCGGGTGACGACGCGGCGCTTGTTCTCGTCGTTCTCGCCCTGCTCGCGCGCGCTGATGGGCGGGCTGTCGCGGAACAGGCACATCAGCAGCAGCACGTCGGCAAAACTGCCCTGCTCGGGCGTGATGCCGATGTCGACCATCGGGTTCAGGTCGAACAGGCGCATCTCGATGTATTCCACGCCCTGCGTGCGCAGCGCCCTGGCGGGGCGGTCGCGGCCGACCCGTTTGGGGCGCATCGCGGCGTAGAACTCGTTCTCGATCTGCAGCAGGTTGGCGTTGAGCTGCTTCCAGTGGTCGCCTTCGCGCACGCCGAGCTCCTGGTAGTACGGGTCGGGCGTGCGGATGGCGGCATCCAGCGCGTCGGTGTACTCGTACAGCGAGTTGAAGCTGACGTGCAGGTTGGTCTGCGCACTGTTCTGGTAACCCAGGTCGCTCATGCGCAGGCTGGTGGCATAGGGGCCGTACAGCGTGCCCGGCACCAGTTCCTGCAGGTCGGACTTGCGCCCGCGCAGGAACGACTGGCAGATGGCGGGCGAGGCGCCGAACAGGTAAGGCACCAGCCAGCCGTAACGCAGGAAGTTGCGGATCAGGCCGAAGTAGCGTGTGCTGGCGAAGTTCTGCAGCGAGTCCTGGCTGTCGCAGCAGCCGTGCAGCGCCTCCCAGAAGGTATCGGGCAGCGACCAGTTGTAGTGCACGCCGGCGATCGTCTGCATCTGGCGGCCGTAGCGCAGGCCCAGGCCTTCGCGGTAGACGTACTTGAACCGGGCCTTGTTGGAGCTGCCGTAGTCGGCCAGCGGGATATTGCTGTCGTCTCCGAGCAGGCAGGGCATGGAACTGGCCCACATCGTCTCCGTGCCCAGGCGCGGGGTGGTGAAGCGGTGGATGTCACGCAGGAACTGCAGCGGAAATGCCGGGTCCTTGCTGGGCGGGGTGATGAATTCGAGCAGTGCCTCGGAATAGTCGGTGGTGATCCACGGGTGGGTGAGTTTGGAGCCCAATGTCGCCGGATGCGGCGTCTGCGCCAGGTGGCCGTCCGGGTCGACACGCAGACACTCCTTCTCGTATCCGCGCTGGATACCCTGCAGCACCTGCGCCTGCACGCGGCCCGAAAACTGCGCCTGTGCGTCGCAACACGTGAACTTCAACATATGCCGTACAACCTGTGAGTCAAATCGGCAGGCAGTATGGCAGCTTTTGGATCACGGCGACGCGACCCGGTCGAACCACGGCGCGGCCTGCTCCAGCTGGGCCGCCAGCGCCAGCAACGTGGCGTCGGCGCCGAATCGTGCCACCAGTTGTACGCCTACCGGCAGACCGTCCGTGCTCCAGTGCAGCGGCAGGCTGATGGCGGGCTGGCCGGTGGCGTTGAAGGTGGCGGTGAAGGCCGCCAGCCCATAGGTGTCGGCGATGAACCCATCGAGGTCGTCGGTCAGTGTGGACAACACCCCCAGGCGCGGCGGTGGCGCCGACAGGGTGGGTGTCAGCAGGATGTCGGTGCTTTCGAAGAACTGGCCGATGCGGCGGACTTCGCGGTTGATCAGCGGGAACTGCGCCGCGTACTGCATGCCCGAGACGGTCTTGCCGAAGGCGATGGCGGCACGGGTGACGGGCTCCAGATCGTCCGGGCCGGCGGGGCGGCCCAGCTGTTTTTCGCGCCCGTCGACGAGGCTGGCCAGCCCGGTCAGCAAGACCGTCATCATCGCGCCGAGCAGGGCCGGGTAGTCGAACTGCGGCGCGCGTTCTTCCACATGGTGGCCCAATCCGGCCAGCAGCCGGGCCGTCTCTTCCACGGCAGCGCGGCATTGCCCGTGGACCGGTTTGCCATCGAACGTCTGCGTGCTGAAAGCCACCCGCAACGGGCCGGGCGGCCGGGTGATGCTGTCCAGGTACGAGCGGGTGGGTCGCGCCGTGAAGTAGGGCGCGCCGACATCGGGCCCGGCGGTGGCGTCGAGGATGGCGGCGCAGTCGCGCACCGAACGCGTCACGGCCAGTTCGTGGCTGATGCCGTGCGCCGCGTCGCCCCGGTGCGGGCCATACGCCAGCAGGGCGCGTGTCGGTTTCAGGCCCACCAGGCCATTGCACGATGCCGGTATGCGGATCGAGCCGCCACTGTCCGTGGCATGGCTGGCCGGCAGGATGCCACTGGCCACCGCGGCCCCGGCGCCGCCGCTGGAGCCGCCCGCGCTGTGGGCCAGGTTCCATGGGTTGCGGGTCGGGCCCCTCCAACGCGGCTCGGTCGACACGTTCATGCCGCATTCGGGTGCGTTGGTCCGGCCCAGGATCACAAAACCGGCCTGGCGCAGGCGGGTGACGGTCTCGGCGTCGAAATCGAACACCTGCCCCTCGAAGAACTTGCTGCCATGGGTCAGCGGGATGTCTTTCACCGGGGCGTGCAGGTCCTTCATGAACCAGGGCACGCCGGCAAACGGGCCGGCTTCACCGATACAGGGCGTGGCCGGGTCGAGCACGGGCTGGTGCAGAAAGGTGATGGCGTTGACCCGCGGATTCACCGCATGCAGGCGCTGCAACATGGCGTTCAGCACCTCCTGGCGCGAGACCTGCCGGGTGCGGATCAGCTGTGCCAGGCCCAGCGCATCATGCGTGCGGTATTCGTCGAATCGCATTCTCGCCACCTCCGTTGTGCCACACAATCTTATGTCCTGAACCTCACCCTGAAGGAACCGCCATGCGGGTACTCGGCGCAGCAGCCATCGAATCCCTGTTGCCCATCGGGCATTGCATCGAGGTGGTCGACACCGCCATGCGGGCCTTGTCGAACCAGCAGGTGTTGTCGCCCTTGCGCACGGTGCTGCCGCTGGCAGCCCCCAACGCCATGGGTGTGATGCCGGGCGCCATGCTGGAGCACGGGTGTTTCGGCGTCAAGGTTCTGGCACTGTACCCCGGCAACGGTGCATTGGGGCTGCCCAGCCATGCCGGCGCGGTGGTGCTGTTCGACGCTGCGTCCGGAGCGCCGGTGGCGGTGCTCGAGAGCAACAGCCTGACGGCGCTGCGCACCGCAGCGGCCAGCGCGGTGGCCACGCGGGCGCTGGCGCGGCCGGCCAGCCAGGTGGTGGCGCTGCTGGGCACCGGCCACCAGGCCCTGTGGCATGTCCATGCGCTGCGCGCGGTGCTGCCGGTCGTGCGCCTGCAGTTGTGGAGCCGCACGGCCGACAGCGTGGCGCGGTTCATCGAGCACCTGGGCCCGATGGACGGCGTGGAGGTGCTGGCCATGGGCAGTGCGCAGGACGCGGTGCACGGCGCCGATGTGGTGTGCACCGTGTCGGCCTCGCGCGAGCCGATCCTTCGCGGGGCCTGGCTCGCGCCGGGACAGCATGTCAACCTGGTGGGCGCCAGCGTGGCGGCGGCGCGCGAGGCCGACAACGAGGTGGTGCGGCGCAGCCGCTTCTTCGTCGATGCACGCGCCAGCGCGGCGGTGCAGGCCGGCGAATGGCTGGGCGCATTGCAGGGCGGCGTGGTGGACCCGTCGCATCTGCTGGGCGAGATCGGCGAGGTGTTGCTGGGACGGGTGCCCGGGCGCCTGGCCGATACCGACATCACGGTCTACAAGTCGCTCGGCCATACCGCGCAGGACCTGGCCGCAGCAGACGCGGTGTTGCGACGGTCACTGGGCCGTGCGGACGTTCCAGACATCGCCTGGTAGGCGGGCGACCGTGACGCTGCATGGCACGGCGGCACCGATCGCGGGGCCGGCGTAGCATGCAGCCATGACGCGGCGCAGAGTGTTCCTGATGGCTTGTCTGGGCGCTCCGCTGGCGGCCTGTGACCGGCCGCCCGAGGATTCGGCCACCGACGCGGTGCGCGAGCGCCTGGTCGGTACCTGGCTGCGCGCCTACGACGAGTCCGGTACCCGGGTGCGCCGCGTGCTGGTGCTGGAGGCGGACGGCAGTTTCCATGAGCAATCCGCCGTGGTTTCGCAGGATGCGGCGGTGCCCAGGGCGTCGCATGGCTCGGGCCGGTGGCTGTTTGACGGCACCAACCTCAAGCGCCACTACCGGCTTGTCAATGGCCAGCCGGTATCGGCGCCGACCGTGCCTTTTGCGACCTTCGAGCTGCGGTTCACGTCCCGCTCCGAGTTCGTCGGTGTCGACCGCGTGCGCGGCCGCGTGGTGACCTACCAGCGTGTGGCCGACGGTACGTTGCCCTGAGCCTATTTGCCGGGAAGCACCGCGCTGCCCAGGGGAACAGCGGTCACGCTGTTCTGTGGCGAGCCGTCGATCAGCCGGTCGGAGTAGGTCAGGTAGACCAGCACATTGCGCTTGCGGTCGACCATGCGCACCACCCGCAGCTTCTTGAACACCGCCGAGATGCGTTCGTTGAACATCTCCTCCTGCGCGTCCAGGGATTTCTCGGTGAACGAGATCGGGCCCACCTGCCGGCAGGCGATGGACGCCTCGGCCTTGTCCTCGGCCAGGCCGATGGCCCCCATCACGCCGCCGGTCTTGGCGCGCGACACATAACAGGTCACCCCCTTGACCTTCGGGTCGTCGTAGGCATCGACGACCACCTTGTGGTTGGCGCCGATCAGGATGAACGCGGTGGAGACTTCCCCCACCTGATCGGCGCGTACGCAGGCGACCAGGGCAAGGGACAACAGGGCGGCAGGCAGTCGTTTCATGGGCGGGTGCTTTCAGGGGTCAATCGGCGTGGCCGCGGTACCAGTACAGGTAGCGCTCCCGGAATCCGTAGCGGGCGTAGAGCCGCCGCGCCGGGGTATTGTCGGCCCCCACCTGCAGGTAACACTGCCGCGCGCCCATGTCCCAGGCTGCGCGCAGCAGGCTGTCGACGATCTGGCGGCCGAAGCCCTGGCGCCGCGCACCGGCCGCCGTGACGATATCGAACAGACCGGCCCAGCCGTCCTCGACGATCGCCAGGCCGCTGGCGACGATCTGCCCGTCGTGGCGCAGCACCAGCGGGCATTGCGGCAGCAAGCTGCCCTGCAAGCGGGCCAGGTGGGCGGCCCGGGCCACGTGCGGGGACCCGCGCAGTATGCCGACGGCTTCGACCCAGTCGGGCAGAGCCAGGCGCTCCGCAGGCCAGGCATCGAGCGTGGAGGGGTCGATGCTGGTGGTTTCCACGGCGGTGGTGTCGAAACGCGGGAAACCCCGCTGCCCGAGCTGCGCGTCGAGTGTTGCGGGTTCCGAAAACGGCGTGATGCGAAAGATCATCGGCAACTGGTGCGCGCGGTACAACTCCTCGCAGTAGGCGATCTTGCGCTCAAGCGCCAATGTGGACGGGTAGACCGCGTTCACCGAGCGCGCCCGTTTGGCCTGGCCGGGTAGCAGGCGCAGCAGCCAACCGTCGTACAGCAGTTGCCCTGGCGGGGCGGATGAGTTGAGCCCGAGCTCTTCGATGCGGCGCAGTTCGGGGTCGTGGGTCATGGTCGAATTCAGTGTAGCCGAGGGATTTTCCCCCGGTCTGCGGGGCGCAACTGGCGTCCCGGGTGCGGCGCATGGCGACATTTGCCCCTGGGCGACCCGGCGGGCTCATCAGGCAACCTCCATGCTGCGCATTGCGGTGCGAGCCCCTTGGGAGCGGCCCGGCGGGGCTCATCAGGCAACCTCCATGCTGCGCATTGCGGTATTCGCCCTTGGGAGCGGCCCGGCGGGGCTCATGCCGGCGTCAAAAGCGCCGATATGCCTGCACAGGTGCTGCACATTGCGGCACGGGGGGATTGGTCGTGAACCTATTGCAAGGCCCGGACGAGCAGGCGGGCATGGACTTTCGTTCTGCGCGTTTTCGTGACCAGGCCGGTGCGCTGGCCCGGATGACCGGCTGCCCGCTCGTGTTGTGCCGCCAGGAGCTGTTCATCGCCGAGGGTGATGCGGTCGAGGCGTTTCTGGTGCTGGAGCAACGCCGGGGCGCCGTCCCGATGGAGGGCGGCCCGCACTGAGCCCGCGCCGGCTCAGCTGCCGGCCCAGGGGAACACGGGGTGAAACAGGCGTTCGGGGGGTGGGTTGCCGAAGGCCCGGTCCTGGTGGCTGGCCATGAGTTTCCCGAACTGGCGGTTGGCCTGGTCCTGCAACGCCCGCATGTCGACGCCTTGCACCTCGAAATCCTCCATCACGCAGCGCCCTGCGATGTAGCTGGCGCGGCAGTCGGTTCCCCGGCCGGCCAGCAGCAGGTTCTTGAACGGGTCGAAGAAGGGGCCGAGGTGCGTCGCCTGCAGGTCGAACACCACGATGTCGGCTTGTGCACCAGCGGCCAGCCGGCCCAGGTCGTCGCGCCCGAGAGCCTTCGCACCGCCGAGCGTGGCGGCGTGGTAGAGGTCGGCGATCGAGGTCTGCGTCGCGCCTCCCTCGACCACCCGCGCCAGGTACAGGCCGAGCTGCATGTTGTGCAGCAGGTCTGGCGGCCAGGTGTCGGTGCCCAGCCCGAGGTTGATGCCACCCGCCCGGTATTTGCCAAACGAATCCAGCGCCTCGCCGGTGCGGGCGAACACCGCAGGGCAATGCGCGACGGTGCTGCCAGAGCCGGTCAGGCGCTGCCAGTCGGCGCCGCCGGGGGCGGAGACCTTTGGGTGGCCGCTGAGGTAGATGCCATGCGGAAGGATCGCCCGTGGGTTGAGCAGGCCCAGCTGCTCCAGCCAGCCCAGCGGCGTGGTGCCGCGCAACTGCTGTACCAACTCGAATTCGTATTCCGACTGGCAGCAGTGCAGGCGCACCGGCGCGTTCAGTTCGGCGCTGGCGGCCGCCGTGCGCGCCAGCAGTTCCGGGGTGCAGGTCTCGATGCGGTCGGGCGCGAACATGCCGCGCACCAGGCCGCCGTGGCTGCCGTCGAAGTCGCGAAAGAAGCGCAGCGCCTGCGCCAGCCCCTGCAGGCCGCGCGGTTCGTTCCAGTACTGACCGAGGCTGCGGTCCTGGCGGACATAGGTCATGCCGCTCATGTAGCAGGGGCCCAGATAGGCGCGGATGCCCAGTTCGCCGGCAATCGCCGCGACCCGCGCGAACTCGTCGTAGGTCTCGGCCCACTCCCGGTAGTACATCGAGGTGATCGGCAATGCCGTGGTGATGCCGTTGCGGATCAGCTGCGTGAATGCGTAGCGGGCCTTGAAGGCTTCTTCGTCGGGGGTATAGGACTCGTGGGGGCCGCGGCGCAGGTAGTCCTCGGACCACAGGCGCCCCATCTCCCGGCGGTCGCCGTTGTCCATGCCCAGCACCCCCGAATCCAGGTCGCCCAGCGCGTCGAGGTCGATCAGCCCGGGGCCGATCAGGGCCTGCCCGTAGTCGACGGTGCGGTCGACATGGCCCGGAAATGCGCGGCCGACGAATTCGATGGTGGTGCCGGAAAACACCACCTCGCCGTCACGCCACAGTGCATGCGATGCGCCGTCGAATCCGACCACGAAAGACGCCTTCAGGCAGGTACGCATGGAGGGCGGCGCCGCTTGTCAGAGGCCGGCGAAAACGCCGTTGCGGGCGACGATCCGGCCGCGGCTGATGACCGTGCGGTTCGGGGTGCGTTCCAGCACCGCGGCCGCCAGGTTCTCGGCCGGGACAAGCACCAGG
>JANMZX010000032.1:0-23053 GCA_031383745.1 Rhodoferax sp.
ACCGCCTACGCACACCGCCTGGGCCTGGCGCTGCAACTCACCAACATCATCCGCGACGTGGGGGAGGACGCGCTGCGCGGGCGGATCTACCTGCCGGTGAACGAACTGCAGCAGTTCGGCGTCAAGGCGCATGAAATCCTCAAGCGCCAGGTGGAACCGGAATTTCACCAGCGGTTCTCCGCCCTGATGCGGTTCCAGGCGGCGCGGGCGCACGGCTGTTACGACGAGGCGCTGGCGCTGCTGCCGGCAGCAGACCGGCGCGCGCAAAAACCTGGCCTGATGATGGCCAGCATCTACCGCGACCTGCTGCGCGAGATAGAGCGCGACGACTTTCTGGTGCTGCGCCAGCGGGTCAGCCTCACCCCCCTGCGCAAGTTGTGGCTGGCATGGCGCGTCCAGGCGCTCGGTCGTCTTTGAGCCCGCCCGCACAAAGGGTTGCGATCATCGGCGGCGGCTGGTCGGGCATGGCCGCCGCGGTCGCAGCCACACAACTCGGCCACCAGGTCACGGTATTCGAGGCCGGCCGCACCTTGGGCGGGCGCGCGAGGGCCCTGCACGCCACCCTGCCTGACGGCTCGGGCACCACGCTGGACAACGGCCAGCACATCCTGATCGGGGCCTACACCGAGGCGCTGCGCCTGATGGGGCTGGTCGGCATCGACCTCGACCGGGCCTTGCTGCGGCTGCCCCTGCGCATGGTGTTCCCCGACGGCTGCGGCCTGCGCCTGCCGCGCTGGCCGGCACCGCTGGACGCCCTGGCCGGCATCGCGCTGGCCCGCGGCTGGACGCTGGCGGACAAGGCCAGCCTGCTGCGGCTGGCGGTGCAATGGCGGCGCAGCGGATTTCGCTGTGCCGCCACGGCCTCGGTCGCCGACCTGTGCGACGGTCTCACTGCCAGGGCTCTGGGCGAGCTGATCGAGCCCCTGTGTGTTTCGGCACTCAACATCGCGACGCAGCAAGCCAGCGGCCAGGTGTTCCTGCGCGTGCTGCAGGACGCCCTGTTCGGCGGCCGGGGCGCGTCCCACCTGCTGCTGCCACGGGCGGACCTGTCCGCGCTGTTTCCGCAAGCCGCGGCCCGATGGGTCACGGCACGGGGCGCGGCCATACATACCGGCATGCGCGTGGACCTGCATTCGGTTCCGGGATCGATGTGGCGGGTCGCAGACACGGAATTCGACCAGGTGCTGCTGGCCACCACCGCGACCGAAGCCGCGCGGCTCGTCGATGGCGCCACCGGCGCAATGGCGCAATCAGACCGCCAGCACGCGCAGCGGTGGGTCGCCACCACACAGGCCCTGCAACATACGGCGATCACCACCGTCTACGCCTGGGCCGCCGGCGCAGCCCTGCCCCACCCCCTGCTGGCTCTGCGCGGCGAGGCCGGGCCAGCCACGCCCTGCCCGGCGCAATTCGTATTCGACCGGGGGCAGCTCGGTGGACCGCCCGGCCTGCTGGCCTTCGTGGTCAGCGCCAGCAGCGCCGACCGCGACACCACCCAGCGCGAGGTGCTGGCACAGGCCCGCGCCCAGTTGGGGCTGTCGCTGACCGCCGTGCAGACCGTGGTGGAGAAGCGCGCCACCTTTGCCTGCACTCCGGGCCTGCGCCGACCGGCCATGCAGATCCTGCCCGGTCTGCGGGCCTGCGGAGACTATGTCGAGGGTCCGTACCCCGCCACGCTCGAAGCCGCGGTGCGCTCCGGCGTGGCGGCTAGTCGATCTTGAGGTTCTGGGTGCTGACCACATTGCGCCAGGCGCGGTAGTCGGCTTCGATGAAATGCCCCAGCAAGGCCGGTGACCCGGGCGCGGCTTCCACCGCATCGGCCTTGAAGCGCGCCACCACCTCCGGCAGCACGACGAGCTTGTTGATCGCCTGGTTGAGCTTGTCGACCACCGCTGCCGGTGTACCGGCAGGCGCCATCAGCGCGAAGTAGTTCACCACGTCGATGCCGGGGTAGCCAGCCTCGGTCATGCTGGGTACGTCCGGCAAGGCACTGGAGCGTTTGGCACTGGTCACGGCCAGCGGCTTGACCCGGCCGTCCTTGATGAACGGCAGCAGGGCCGGAATGGTGCCGGTGACCAGTTGCACCTGGCCGGCGATCATGTCCATCGTGGCCGGCGCCACCCCGCGGTACGGTATGTGGGTGATGAAGGTGCCGGTCTTGGACTTGAGCAGTTCGAGCACCAGGTGGTTCACGCCACCGGCGCCCGCGGAGCCGTAGTTCAGGGCCCCCGGCTTGCGTTTGGCCAGCGCTACCAGTTCGCGCATGTTGTTGGCCGGCAGGCTGGCATTGGCGACCCAGACCAGTGGGCCGCTGGCGATCATGCCCACCGGCGTGAACTGGCGCAGCGGGTCGTACCCGGCAGACGGCAGCGATGCCGCCACCGTGGTGAAAGGCGAGGCCACCAGCAACAGGGTGTACCCGTCCGCAGGCTGCTGAGCCACGTACTGCGTGCCGATGGCACCGGACGCGCCGGCCTTGTTTTCGACCAGGAAGGTCCCGCCCATCAACTCGCCGAGTTTCAGCGCCACCAGCCGCCCCATCGCATCGGTGCCCGCGCCGGGTGCAAATGGCACCACGATCTTGACTGGCCGCTCGGGGAAACCGGCCGCAGGCGCTTGCGCCCAGGCCAGCGGTGCGGCGCATTGGAGGAGGCAAAAGGCCAGTGCGAGGAAGGACTTGCGGGTCATCGGGCGGGCAAAGGTCATGGTGGTCGGCGGTCGGTGGCAGGTACGGTATTGTGCCGTGCCAACGTGACGGTCCGGCGGCAATCCGAGGACGCTTCGGGCACAGGCGCGATCAGGCGATTCCGGCACCCAGCAGCCCGCACAACTGGTCGAGGCTGGTCACCGACACATGCGGCTCGCGGGCATGTGTCCAGGGCTGGTCGGAGCGGTTGAGCCAGGCGGTCTGCATGCCCGCGTCCAGGCCCCCCAGCACGTCGAGTGCCGGGTCGTCACCAACATGCAGCACCTCGTCTGCAGCCACGCCCGCGGCTTGCGCCGCCGCGTGGAAGATGCGCACATCCGGCTTGCCCACGCCGAACAGGTGGGCGCTCAGGCTGGCCGAAAAATGCTCGCCGATGCCCACCCGCCCGACATCGGCGTTGCCGTTCGAGATCGCCACCACGGGGTAGCGGCTGGCCAGAAAACGCAGCGCCGGCAAGGCGTCTGCGTACAGATCGACGCGCATCCGGTGCTCGAAAAACACCTCGAACGCGGGCTCCGCCAGGTCGGTGTCCTCTCCACCACGGGCCAGGGCCATGCGGATGATCTCGCGGCGCAGCGCGCTCATGTCGTGGCCGATGTCGGGGCGTTCGAGCACCACCTGCTGGCGCAGCGACAGGCGGTGCTGCGGATCGGCCATCACCCGGGACGCCAGGGGAGCACGCACGGAAAGCCATTGCGTCAGCTGCATCTCGGCGCGCTCGATGGCCGGCCAGATCGGCCACAAGGTGTCGTCGAGGTCAAGGCCAATGGCCCGTATCTTTCGCAAGTCCAGCATAGGTGCGGGAGAATACCGCATGCCCGCCAACCGATTCACTCCCGAGCCCGCCTACACCCACGGACAGGCGGCCCGCACCGCCATCCTGTACTGCAACCTGGGGACGCCCGACGCCCCCACCCCGGGGGCGGTTCGCCGCTACCTGCGCCAGTTCCTCAGCGACCGGCGGGTGGTCGAAATACCGCGCCTGCTGTGGATGCTGATACTGCACGGCGTCATCCTGCGGGTGCGGCCGGCGAAATCTGCGGCCAAATACGCCAGCATCTGGACGCCCGAGGGTTCGCCGCTCAAGGTATGGACCGAAAAGCAGGCCAGCCTGTTGCAGGGCTGGCTAGCCACCCGGGGGCAGGACGTGCTGGTGCGATACGCCATGACCTATGGCAACGCGTCGATCGCATCGCAGCTCGACGCACTCAAGGCGCAGGGTGTCACGCGGGTGCTGGTGCTCACCGCCTACCCCCAGTATTCGGCCACCACCACCGCCAGCGTGTTCGACGCCGTCTACCGCTGGGCCAGCGCCACACGGCTGGTTCCTGAACTGCGTTTCGTGAACCATTACCACGACGATCCCCTGTACATCGAGGCGATGGTCAAGCAGGTGCGCAAACACTGGCTGGAGAACGGCCAGGCGGACCAGCTGGTCATGAGTTTCCATGGCGTGCCACAACGCACTCTGGAACTGGGCGACCCCTACCATTGCGAATGCCACAAGACCGCGCGCCTGCTGGCACAGCGGCTGGGCCTGCGCAAGGACCAGTACAAGGTCACGTTCCAGTCGCGGCTGGGCCGCGCCCAGTGGCTGCAGCCCTACACCGAACCGACACTGATCGCGATGGCCCGGGCCGTCGTGGCGCGGGTGGACGTGGTCTGCCCCGGCTTCACCAGTGACTGCCTGGAGACCCTGGAAGAGATCGGCATGGAAGGCCGCGAGGCCTTCCTGCATGCGGGTGGCAAGGAGTTCCGCTACATACCGTGTCTGAACGACCAGCCCGAGTGGATTTCGGCTCTGTGTGCCGTCGCGCAGAAGCACATGGGCGGATGGGATACGGCGGCGGGTTCCGGCTCGCCCGACCGTGAAGCATCGCGCGCACGCGCGACCGAGATGGGCGCCGGCCAGTAGGCGCCACAGGCGGACCGCGACGCGACGGTTCACTCCGCCTTGATATTGCCGGCCTTCACGACGGCACCCCAGTCGCGCAGATCACGTTTCACCTGCTCCGAAAACTGCTCCGGCGTGTTGAGCGGCATCTCGGAGAAGCCCAGCGTGTTCCAGCGCTCGGCCATTTCCGGGGCGGCGATCAGGCGCATGATTTCCTTGTTGAGCGCTTGCACGATCGCCGGCGGCGTGCCGGCTGGCGCGAAGACCGCGTACCAGGCGTTCACATCGAACTTGACGCCCTGCTCCGTCATCGTCGGGATCTCCGGCATCTGCTTCGAGCGGTAGGTGCCGCTGACCGCAATCGCCTTGAGCTTGCCGGCCTTGATCAGCGGCAGTGCCGACGCGGTTGCCGAGAACGCCACCTGGATGTGCCCTGCCACCAGGTCGGTGTTGGCCGCCGCGGTGGACTTGTACGGTATGTGTTTCATCTTCAGGCCGGTCTGCTGCTTGAGTGCCTCCATGCTCAGGTGGCCACCGGAGCCATTGCCCCACGATCCGTAGGACAGCTCGTCGGCTGGCCTGGCCTTCACATACGCGACGAATTCCTTGAGGTCCTTCACCGGCATGGTGGGCGGTACCACGAGAAAGTTGCCGCCGGCACCGATCTGCGCCACTGCCGCAAAGTCCTTGTGGACGTCATACGGAACCTTGTCGAGCAGCACCGGGTTGACCACATGTGCCGCGGCATAGGTGAACAGCAGGGTGTAGCCGTCACCTGGAGACTTGGCGACCGCATCGGTACCGATCAGGCCATTGGCGCCCGCCTTGTTGTCGACCACGAAGGGCTGGCCGAAGGTCTTGGCCAGCGCCTCGGTGAACCCCCGCGCCACGATGTCGGTGCCGCTGCCCGGCGCGCCGGCCACCACGACCTTGACCGGCTTGTTGGGCCAGGGCGCCTGCGCGAGTGCACTGGATGGCCAGAGAAGCGGTGCGGCGATAACCAATGCACCCACAGTCTTGATGAACATGGCGTCTTGTCTCCTTCAGAGTGAATCGTTGATGATGCCCGGTGAAAACCGAAGCGCCCGGACCTCGGCCCGGATGGCGCGAAGTGGCGTCAGTGACCGGCCGGACCCGGTCGCAGATGCAGCAACTTCGCCCTGCAGGCTGCGCTGCGAGCCCCTTGGGAGCGGCCCGGCGGGGCTCATGCATTGCCCTCCCCTGCCGGCGGCTCGAACGAGCCCGGGTCGCCGACAGGCGCGGCCAGGCCGGCCGCCAGAAAATCGACGGTATTGCGAATCAGCGCCGCGAAGCGACGGCTGTTCGACGGGGTCACCGGCCCATGGGCATGGATCCAGCGCGCCATTCCGTAGGCAGTTTCATTGTTGAGAATCCAGACGCGGTCCTTGAAGACCTGCGGGGGCAACTGCGGCAACAGGCGTCGCAACATGTCCCGGCAGCGGATCTGCCCGCTCATCGTCACAGAGTCGAAATAGGGCCTTACCTGGGAGCGCGGGCTCAGGAGCACCTGCGCTGCCACGCGCACGTAGTCAGGCCCCCAGGGCATGGACTTCACCACACCGCCCAAGGCGCTCACGGTGGCCGCCACGACCGCATGGACGCTGGTGTCGTGGCCGCTGGACTCGAGCTCGTCCAGATAGCGGTGCCGCACGATGTTGATCTCGCGGATGCGCCGAGCCATCAGTGCGCCGATCAGCGCCTCGCGGGACCCGAAATGGTAGTGCGCGGCCGACAAATTGCTCTGGCCGCTGGCGCGCAGGATCTCGCGGATGGAAACCTTGTCGATACCGTTGGCGGCGAACAGCCGCTCGGCCACGTCGAGCATCTGGGTCGGCGTATCGGCCGACGCCGGCAGCGGGTCGGACACGGCGTCCAGGCTCATGGACAAACCCCGCCCCGGCCCGCCACATACGCCTTCCAACAGACGCACCGGGCATGACGCAAAGACGATTGACAGGCTCCCATGATTCCATTGTAATTCGATTGAATTAATTGGCGCAAGCCCCGCATTCAACCCCGCATTCAACCTTCCTCGCCCGCATGACACACCCCGATCTTTCCGGCGAAGCCTTTGGTGGCGTGATCGCCCGCACCGCCCAGGAATCCACCCCGTGGTGGCCTGCGTCGCGCATTCCCAAGGCAGCGCCGAACGTCGTCACGGTCGTGCTCGACGACACCGGTTTCGCACACCTGGGCTGTTATGGCTCCACGCTCGCAACGCCCCATGTCGACGCCATCGCCGCCAACGGGCTGCGTTACACGGGCTTTCACACCACCGCGCTGTGTTCGCCCACCCGCGCCTGCCTGCTGACCGGGCGCAACCACCATGCGGTGGGCATGCGGGCGATCTCCAATTTCGATACCGGGTTTCCCAACATGCGCGGCGCGATTCCGCGCTCGGCAGCCACGCTGGCCGAGGTGCTGCGCGACAACGGCTACGCCACCTATGCCGCTGGCAAATGGCACCTGGCCCCGATGGCAGAGTGCTCCGCCGCCGGCCCCTTCGCCAACTGGCCGCTGCAGCGCGGCTTCGACCGTTTCTATGGATTCCTCAATGGCGAGACCGACCAGTTCACCCCCGAACTGGTGTGCGACAACCACGCCGTGGTGCAGCCGCGCTCGGTGGCCGACGGTTACCACTTCTCCGAAGACGTGGTCGACCAGGCTGGCGGCTTCATCCGCGACCTGAAGTCGCTCGTGCCCGAGCGCCCCTTTTTCCTCTACCTCGCGTTCGGGGCGATGCACGCGCCGCACCAGGCGCCACGGGCCTACCTCGACAAATACCGCGGACGCTTCGACGCCGGCTGGGACGTCGAGCGCGAGCGCTGGTTCCAGCGCCAGAAGGAGCTCGGGATCATCCCCGCCGGTACGCAGCTGGCGCCGCGCAACCCCGGCGTGCGCCCGTGGGCCGAGCTGTCGGTCAATGAACAGCGTTTTGCCGCCCGGCTGCAGGAGGCGTTTGCCGCGATGCTGGAGCACACAGACGCCCAGATCGGGCGCCTGGTCGAGCACCTGAAGCAGCTGGGGCAATGGGACAACACGTTGTTCCTGCTGCTGTCGGACAACGGTGCCAGCCAGGAAGGCGGAGCCACCGGCATCCTGGACGAGATGCGCTACTTCAACGGCATGCGCGAGGACGTGGATGCCGCAGTGCTGCGGCTCGACGACATCGGTGGCCCCAACAGCCACAGCAATATCCCCTGGGGCTGGGCGCAGGCCGGCAACAGTCCGCTCAAGTGGTACAAGCAGAACACCCACGGTGGCGGTGTGCGCGACCCGCTGGTGGTGCATTGGCCTGGCCGCCTGGCGGGCCCGGGGCAGACCCGCACGCAGTTCTGCCATGCCATCGACATCGCACCGACCGTGCTGGCGGCCGTCGGCATTGCAGCGCCCGACCGGGTCGCGGAAGTGCCGCAGATGCCGATACACGGCACCAGCCTGCTGCCCACGTTCGGGGATGCAGGCGCTGCCCTGCCCCGGGGTGCGCAGTACTTCGAGATGTTCGGCCACCGCGCGCTGTGGCTGGATGGCTGGAAGGCGGTGTCCCGCCACAAGCCCGGCGTGCCCTACGACAACGACGTGTGGGAGCTCTACCACCTGGACAGCGATTTTTCCGAATGCACGGATCTGGCGGCGCAGCAGCCGCAGCGCCTGCAGGAGATGGTGGCCCAGTGGTGGCGCGAAGCCGAACGGCACGGCGTGTTGCCGCTGGATGATCGCGGTGCGGCCGACCTGTTTCGCGCCTCGCGCCGGCCCGACATGCCCACCGCACGCAGGCGCTTCGTCTACTACCCGCCGGTGTCGCACATCGCGGCCGATACCTGCCCCTCGGCGGCGCGCAGCTGGCGCACCGAGGTCGACATCATCCACCCCGCAGGCGCCGCGGACGGTGCTCTGGTGGCGCGTGGCACGATCAACAGCGGCTTCGTGCTGTACCTGCAGGGCGGCAGGCTGCACTTCGACTACAACTGTTTCCACCAGCACACGCGCGTGGCGACCGGGCAGGCCATCACGCCCGGCCCGCACCGGCTGACACTCGACATCCAGCGCCAGGCCGATGGCGGTGCCGATGCCTCGCTGGCCGTGGACGGCGAGGTGCTGGCCACCGGCCGCATACCGAAGCTGCTGTTTGTGTTGTCCAGCACCGGCATGGACCTCGGGCGCAGCCTGTCCCCGGTCAACGACGATTACCAGGCGCCGTTCAACTACCCCGGACGCATCCACCGTGTGGTTTTCGAGCTCGAGGACAAGGCCAGCCGCGGCGAGATCAAGGCCGGCATGCGCGCCGAAATGACCCGCCAGTAGCCCCGACAGGACCCTTCATGCAGCCATCCCCCGACAGCGCCCTGCGCGCACGACTCGACACGCTCGACAGCATCTTCACGCCACGCTCCATCGCCGTCGTCGGTGCGTCCGATACCCCGACCAAGATCGGCGGCATTCCAGTCGATTTCCTAAAGCGTTTCGGGTATGGCGGCGCCATCTACCCGGTCAACCCCAAGCCCGGTCTGGTACAGGGGCTGCAGTCCTTCGCCTCGCTGCAGGCCATCGGTGCGCCGGTCGACCTGGCGATCTTCGCGGTGCCTGCGCACCTGGTGCGGTCAGCGCTGGACGACGCCATCGCTGCCCGGGTGCGCGGCATCGTGCTGTTCAGCTCGGGATTTGCAGAGGTCGACGGCGACGGTGCGCGCCTCCAGGCCGAACTCGGCGCCGCAGCGCGCGCCGGCGGGGTGCGCCTGCTGGGCCCCAACTGCCTGGGCGCGATCAACCCGGGCCACAAGGTGTATGCCTCGTTCACTCCGGCACCCAATGCCGGCCTGGTGCGGGCCGGCAACATCGGCATCGTCAGCCAGTCGGGTGCGTTCGGCGCCTATGCCTACTCGCTGGCGCGCGAGCGCAATATCGGCATCTCGCAATGGGTCACCACCGGCAACGAGGCCGACGTCGACTTCGCGGACTGCGTGGAATGGATGGCGCACGACCCCGACACCCAGGTCATCATGGGCTACATGGAGGGCTGCCGCGACGGCTTCCGGCTGCGCCGCGCGCTGGCAGCCGCCCGGGCGGCGAAGAAGCCGGTGGTGATCGTCAAGGTCGGGCGCACCGCCATCGGTGCGCAGGCAGCGGCGTCCCACACCGCGGCGCTGGCCGGCAACGACGCGGTCTACGACGCGGTGTTCCGCGAATACGGCGTGCACCGGGCGCGCGATATCGCCGAGTTCTTCGGCATCGCCGCCAGCGCCAGCCTGGCGACGCTGCCCGCGGACCGGTCGCTGGGGCTGTTCACCATCTCCGGCGGCGTGGGTGTGCTGATGGCGGACGCCGCCGGCGATGCCGGCCTGGATCTGCGCCCCATGCCCCAGGCGGCGCAGGACACGATCCGCGCCTGGGTCCCCTTCGCCGGGCCGGCGAATCCGGTGGACATCACCGGCCAGGTCACCAACGACTCCACGCTGGTCGAGCGCACGGCCCGGTTGATGCTCGACGACGGCGCTTATGCCAGCTGGATCGGCTTCATGGCTGCGGCGGGCACTTCCGAGAAATTCTGGCCGGTGCTGGAGTCGCTGGTCACCAACCTGCGCCGCGACTATCCGCACAAGGTGCTCGCGGTCAGCACCCTGCTCAAGCCGGAGCGCCAGCGCGCGCTGGAGGCCATGGGCTGCCTGTTCTTCTCCGAGCCCTCCGAGGCGGTGCGCACCATCGCGGCGCTGGCGGATTTCGGCGCCGCCTTCGCGCGGCCTGCGCCGCCGCCGCCCCAGCCGCCGCAGACCACCGCTGCGCTGCCCGAAGGCACACAATCCGAACCCCAGGGCCTGGCCACCCTGGCCGCGGCGGGCATCCATACGGCGCAGCACCAGGTGGTCCAAAGCGCAGACGACGCCGTCGCGGCGGCGCAGCGACTCGCCGGCCCGGTGGTGCTGAAGATCGTGTCTCCCGACATCACCCACAAATCCGACATCGGTGGTGTGGCGCTGGGCCTGCGGGACGCCGCAACCGTGCGCGAGGCGCATGGCCGGATGCTGGCCAGCGTGCGGACCCACGCGCCGCAGGCGCGCATCGAGGGCGTGCTGGTGGCCCCGATGCTCACCGGCGGTGTCGAATGCATCCTCGGCGCCCACAACGACCCGGTGTTCGGCCCGATGGTGATGTTCGGCCTGGGCGGCGTCTTCGTCGAACTGCTCGGGGACGTCGCGCTGCACTCGGCACCGGTCACACCGGCACAGGCCATGGACATGATCCGCTCCACCAAGGGGTTTGCGCTGTTGGCTGGCGCGCGCGGGCGGCCGCCGGTGGACCTGGAGCACCTGGCCGCGAATCTTGCGGCGCTGTCGCAACTGGCAGTGGCGGCGGGCGACACCCTGGTGAGCATCGACATCAACCCATTCATCGCCCTGCCGAAAGACCAGGGAGGGGGATGTGCGGTCGATGCCGTGGTGGCCGGCCGGGCCGCGGGCCAGGGAGCCCTGACATGAGCGGCGCAAGGGAGCACGCAGGGCCTTCGTCAGCGGTGCCAGAGACCACCGTCTTCACCGCCCGGGACCCGCGTTTCGCGCTCGGCCGGTCGATCGGGCTGGCCGCATTCGTCTGGGGCTACCCGCTGGTCGAAACCGTGCGCACCTGCCGGCTGCAGACGCTGTCAAAGGACGGTGAGGCCGTGTCCTGGCGGGCGCCGGTCGACCGGCTGCACCAGGTGCAGCGCCCCTCCACACCGGACGACCGCGACGTGGTGACCCCGGCCAACGACCTGCTCTACACCACCGGCTGGATCAACCTGGCCAACGGCCCGAGGCTGTTGCACGTACCCGCATCGCAGCGCCATGGCGGGCGCTACTTCGTGCTCGCCCTGTACGACGCCTGGACCACCAACTTCGAGAATCCGGGTCTGCGCACCAGTCCGGCACAGGGCGAAACCGTGCTGCTCGTGGGCCCGGACACGCCGTCGGATCAGGTTCTGCCGCCTGCGTCGCGCGTGGTGCGCGCGCCGAGCCATCTGGTGTGGATGATCGCCCGTGTGGTGGTGGGCGATGGCGACGACCTCGCCCAGGGCCGTGCGTTGCAGGCCGACATTCGCCTGGAGTGCCCCGCGGGCACCGACCAGGGTCGGCTTCCGGCATCGGTGGAGCATTGGGTCGGTGAGCCGCAAGACACCATGGCCGCATTGCAGGAGCGGCCGGACGACGCCAACGCGATCGCCGGCGCCTTCTTCACCAACCTGTGCCAGTGCCTGGCCGACGCACCACCCCCCCTGGCAGACACCGGCATGGCTGACTGGTTCACCCGCGCCAGGCTGGTGCCAGGCAAGGTCTTCGACTGGGCCTGGCTGGATGCGCCGCTGCGCGACGGGCTGCGCGAGGGCCTGCAGGACGCCGCCGCGCTGCTCGTCAGCGGCTCGCGCAGCCATGTGTCGCGCCCGTGGGCGGCCCACTTCGGCCTGGGGCGGTATGGCACCGCGTACCTGACGCGGGCCCTGACCGCCTACAAGGGCCTGGGGGCGCTCGACAGCACGGAGGCCGTCTATGCCATGGGCGACTTCGACGCCGCCAAACAGCCGCTGGACGGAAGCGCTCCGTACCTGATGCGTTTCGAGCCCGGCGACCTGCCGCCGGTGGACGCGTTCTGGTCGATCACGCTGTACGACGCCGACAGGTTTCTGTATCACAACACGCTGGCGCGGTATGCCATCGGCGACCGCACCCCGGGGCTGCAGGCCGATCCCGACGGCGGGCTGACGCTGCGGGTGTCCCATGCGGCACCCGCCGACACGGCCAACTGGCTGCCGGCACCCGCGGGCAGTTTCTACCTGATCCTGCGCATGTACTGTCCAAGGGCGGAGGCCCGCAGCTGGCGCATTCCGCCGCTGCAGCGACTCACCACCTGAGAACCCCATGGCCGACACACCGCCCGCCTGCGACCCGCGCGCCGACTATTTGTACAGCCTGGCGTTGCAGGCCTGCGTCTATGGCTGGCCCCTGTTCGAGATGCAGCGCATGCGCAGCGCCACGTCGGCGCGCAAGGCGCCCGGCCAGGGCTTCGCGGGCGACAGCCCCGAAAGCACCCAGCGCTGGTGCAATCTGTTCACGCACGAACGCGAACTGCTGACAGCCGGCAAGAGCCGGGTGGTGATGCCCAACAACGACACGCTGTATGCCAACGCCTGGCTCGACCTGTCCGCCGGCCCGCTTGTGATCAAGCTACCCGACACCGGCTCGCGCTACTACGTGCTCGGCTTCCTGGATTACTACACCAACCCGTTTGCGCATGTGGGCACGCGCACCACCGGCAACGGTGCCGGCGACGTGCTGGTGACGGGCCCGGGATGGCGTGGCGAGGTACCACATGCCTTCCAGTCCCCGGGCCGGCAGGTGCATTCCCCCACCGACTGGGTCTGGATGATTGGCCGGATCCTGGTCGACGGCGCGCAGGATGTGGCCGCGGTCAATGCCCTGCAGGACTGTTTCCAGATGCGCACGCTGGACGACTGGCAGGCGGGGAACGCCAGCCCTGCGCGGCGCTTCGACGCACGCTTTGCGGCGCGCGCGCCGCTCGATGGGGAGCGCTTTGTCGGGATGGTCAACGATGCATTGCGCATGTGCCCGCCACCGGCTGCCGACAGCCTGCTCGTGGCGCAATTCAGGGCCGTCGGCATCGGCACGTCGCCATTGCCAGCCATGTCGGCCGACGCCCGCGCCGCCATGCAGCGGGCCTGCGCGACGACCCAGGCCCTGCTCGATGGTGACAAGCGCCAGCTCTTCGACCCGGGCGCGCCAGACGACCGGCACGCGCGCCGGCCAGCCTGGCGGCTTCCCGCGTTCCTGGGTGAATCCTTCGGCGACAAACTGCTGCGGCGGGCTTTTGTGGCGCGCCAGGGCATCGGACAACTCAGTACCCACGAAGCCGCCTACCTGCGCTGCGAGACAGACAGCCACGGCGAGCGGCTGCAGGGCGCACACAGCTACCGCCTGCGTTTCCCGCCTGGGCGCCTGCCGCCGGTCGATGCCTTCTGGTCGATCACCCTGTACAGCAGCGCAGACTATTTCCTGGTGCCCAACCCCATCGAGCGTTATGCCATCGGCGACCGCACACCCGGGCTGGTAGCCGACGCCGACGGCGGGTTGACCCTCACGCTGCAGCATGCGCCCCCGCTGGCGCCGGCAGCGCGGGCCAACTGGCTGCCTGCGCCCGAGGCCGGCTTCTTCCTGTGCCTGCGCGCCTACCTGCCGCAGGCGCAACTCGTCGACGGCAGCTACCAGTTGCCCGAGCCCGAACGCCAGGACTGACCGGTGCCACACCGACGCCTAGGCAACCTCCAGCCGATTGCGTCCGGAACGCTTGGCCTGGTAGAGCGCTGCGTCAGCACGCGCTATTGCCAGCTGTGTCGGCTCACCGGCCACGTGGGCCGACAGGCCGGCAGAAAAGCTGACCTGGAGCTCGGCACAGTCGATCCAGCGCTGTACATCGTTGCAGCGTTCGCGCAGGCGCTCCAGCACACGGGCGGCTTCGTCCAGCGGCGTCGCGGGCAGCAACAGGATGAACTCCTCGCCGCCCCAGCGGGCCAGTACGTCGCCAGCGCGCAAGCCACCGGAAACGACCTCGGCGAAACGCCGCAGCGCCAGGTCGCCCGCGTGGTGGCCCAGTGTGTCGTTGACGTTCTTGAAGTGGTCGATGTCCAGCAGGCCGATACACAGCGGCACCAACTGGCGCAGTGCGCGCCGCTCCTCGTGCGCCAGCAGTTCCATCACCTGGCGCCGGTTCGGCAGCCCGGTCAGGTCATCGTGGGTCGCCAGCAGATGCACCTTGTCGAGTGCGACCCGCAACTCCAGCTTCTGCGACTGCTGCAACGCGCGCAGTTCGCTCAGTTTCCCGGCCAGCAGGGCCACGGCGCTCAACACGGTGGCACTCAGCAGGAAGTGGATCGCCTCGATGCGCGGGTCGAAGATGTCGGGAGCCCGCACGACGCCGATTACCATGACCACCGCCAGCGCGGCGACCGACAGGCCGCCGAGCAACCGGCAATCGCGCGGCGAGAGCATCAGCGCTCCGAACATCAACACCAGGCCCATCAGCATCGGCATCGCACCGCGCACCGGCGGCGACAGGGCATAAGCCATCGAGATCGAGGCAAGTGCATACACGCACTGCGGCATTGTCATGGCCGGATCAGCCAGGCGCGCGCTCCAGCCCGAGCGCAATGCGGTGTAGAACAGCAGCGGGCCCAGCGTATTGGCGGCACACAGGACCCATGCCGCCAGCGGATCGGCAAGGCCCCACCACAGGCCCAGCAGGACCAGCAGGGATGACAACCCATACACGCCCGCGCCGGCGAAAAAGCGGGTCAGCCGCAGTCGCAGCTTGGGATCGGATCCGAGCGCAAGATCAGCCAGGGTACGGGGGGCGCCGGGTGGCGATGTGCCCATGGTCAGTGTGCCTCGCGGCCTTGTTGTGGTTGTGGGGTTTCCGTGCGTTCTTTACACGCGATTGCATTGTAGGCAGGCACCTGGCCCCAACACGACCCGTGCGCACCACCCGGCAGTTTTTTCCTGACGCGCGACAAGCCACCAGCACCTGATCCCATGAAACCCTATTGCATGTTGTCCAACCAGTGGCTCCTGCCGCCCCGCATCGAGCACCGGATTGCCTGGTTCTCCCGCCATGCGGTGGTCGTGGGGGCCGGCCGCCTGCAGCGTGCAGGCGACGCACCCGGTGCCCACCGGCGTACCTCGGTGCTGCGCACGTCGGCATGCGCCCTTGGTGCGGCCTGGCCTGCCCATGGGAGATCGAGACCATGAGCCTGACCCGCTCCGCCGAGGACTTCACTGTGCTGATCGCCCGTGTGCGGGATTTCATCAGCCAGGAGGTGATCCCGCGCGAGGATCTGCGCCTGGCGCACGACGTGGTGGCGGTGGATCGCCTCACCACCGAATTACGCTCGCGCGCCGTTGCCCTGGGCCTGGGCTCCCCGCGGCTGGCGGTCCAGGACGGCGGCCTGGGGCTGTCATGGGAGGAATGCTGCGCCTACCTGGAGGAAGCCGGTCGCAGCTACCTGGGCCCGGCCAGCCTGCAGTGCGCCGCGCCGGGCCAGCCCGATATCGCTGCGCTGGACCAGCTGGCCAACCCGCAGCAGCGCGCGCGCTACCTGGCGCCGCTGGCGC
The DNA here is from genome assembly GCA_031383745.1 of Rhodoferax sp. GTDB lineage: Bacteria > Pseudomonadota > Gammaproteobacteria > Burkholderiales > Burkholderiaceae_C > CAISIP01. The sequence continues at coordinate 15,773 of JANMZX010000032.1, forward strand.
AGGGACGCATGCGTTCCTGCTTTGCGATGACCGAACCCCCACCCGGCGTCGGCTCCGACCCGCGGATGTTGTCCACGCGGGCCCGGCGCGACGGGCAAGAATGGGTCATCGACGGCCACAAATGGTTCGCCAGCAATGGCGCGCGCGCAGACGTCGCCATCCTGGTGGCACGCAGCGACGCCGGGCCGTCCTGCTTTCTGGTCGACACCACCAACCCGGGCTTCCAGGTGGTGCGCAACGTGCCCACCATGGAGCCCTTCGGCCACGGTGGGCACGCGGAAATCCGGCTGGTGAACTGCCGCGTCGGCCCCGACGCCCTGCTCGGGGAGGAGGGTCGCGGGCTCGACTACGCCCAGCTGCGGCTCGAAGGCGCGCGCCTGTTCCACTGCATGCGCTTCATCGGCCTGGCCTCGCGTGCCATGGGCCTGGCGCAGGATTACGCGGCGCAGCGCGAATCGCACGGTGCGCGGCTGTCGGAGCACCAGATGGTGCAGGCAATGGTCGCCGATGCGCACATCGAGCTGTATGCGGCCCGCCTCATGACGCTGGACACGGCGCGCCGGATCGACCGCGGCGAATCGATCCGCCACGAATCGTCGATGGCCAAGGTGTTCGTGGCCGAGGCCGTCAACCGCGTGGCCGACTCCGCGGTGCAGATCACCGGTGCGCTGGGCATCTCCGAGGACCTGCCGCTGTCGATGATCCTGCGCACGCTGCGCCCGTTCCGGATCTACGATGGAGCCTCGGAAGTGCATCGCTCCGCGATTGCCAAACGCGTCTTCAAACACCGCCTGCGGGCCTGACACCATGACCGACACACCCACGCTGGACGAGTTCCGGGTCCGGATCCGGACCTTCCTTCAACAGCACCTGCCGCCCGACATCCGCGACACGGTACAGCGCGGGCAGTTGGTGCCGCGCGAGCGCATGGTCGCCTGGCAGGTGATCCTGGCGCAGGCGGGCTACCTGGTGCAGCACTGGCCGCAGCAATGGGGCGGCCAGGGCTGGAGCGTGCAGCAGCAGATGGTCTACGACGAGGAGATCTGCACCCAGGGTGCGCCCGAACTCAGCGCCATCAACTTCGACATGATCGGCCCGATCCTGATGCGTTTCGGCAGCCCGGCGCAGCAGGCGCGGTTCCTGGGCGCGATCGCCTCCGGGCGGCAATCCTGGTGCCAGGGCTATTCCGAGCCGCAGGCCGGCTCCGACCTCGCCTCGTTGTCCACGCGCGCCGAGCACCACGGCGATCACTACCTGGTGAACGGCTCCAAAATCTGGACCTCCGGCGCCCAGCACGCCGACTGGATCTTCTGCCTGGTGCGCACCGACCGCGAGGCGCGGGCGCAGCAGGGCATCTCGTTCCTGCTGATCGACATGGCCAGCCCCGGCATCACGGTGCGCCCGATCGTCGGCATCCATGGCTGGGCGGTGTTCAACCAGGTGTTTTTCGACGATGTGCCGGTGCCGCTCGAGAACCGGGTGGGCGAGGAGAACCAGGGCTGGGCCATCGCCAAGTCGCTGCTGGAGTTCGAGCGCCTCAAGCTCGCCCGCATCGGCGAGAACAAGCGCCGGCGCGCGCGCGTGCTGGAGCTTGCGGGCCTGCGGCGGGAAGCGGGCCAGCCGCTGGCCGAACGCCCGTGGTTCCGACTGCGTTTTGCCGGGCTCGACGCGCGCCTGCTGGCGCTCGAGGCCAATGCAGCGCGCTTCATCCGCCGCGCACAGGCCGGCCAGGGCGCGGGGGCGGAAGTGTCCATGCTCAAGCTGCGCGGCAGCCGCCTGCTGCAGGAATGGGAGGACCTGATCGTCGACGCCCTGGGGCCTGACGCCTTGGCGGTGGCCGACAACAGCGATGCGCCCGCCCCGGACGGTACGCAGTCTGCGCTGTCCGCCATCGCCGCCACCGCGTCATCGCGCCGCTTCCTGTCGCGCGGGTTCACCATCGCCGGCGGGTCAAGCGAGGTGCAGCACAACATCCTGGCCAAACAGGTGCTTGGCCTATGAACGACATGCACATGGACGACACCCGCCAGATGCTGGCGGACAGCGCGCGCACCTACGTGGCGCGCGCCTACGACGCAGGCACACGCAGCGCGTCGCTGGACCACCCGCACGCGTGCGCGCCGCAGCGCTGGCAGGAATTCGCCGACATGGGCTGGCTCGCCCTGCCCTTCTCCGAGCCGGATGGCGGGCTGGGCGGCTCCCTGGCCGACCTGTGCGCCGTGGCCGAGGAACTCGGCACGGCGCTGGTCGTGGAGCCCTTCGTTCCATGTGTCGTTCTGGGCGCGGGCCTGCTGGCCGACCTGGCGCCGGAGGCTGTGCGGGCGTCCTGGGTTCCGGGCATCCTGCAAGGCCGGCAGCGGCTGGCGTTCGCCGGCTGGGAGCCCGGCAGCGGCTTCGACGTCGCCGCCATCCGATGCACGGCGCACCCGGACGGACCGCGCATGCGGCTGCAGGGCGACAAATGCCTGGTGCCGGGCGGTGCCGGCGTCGACGGCTACCTGGTGAGCGCCCGGCTGCAGGGAAGCGACGACGTGGGCGTCTTTCTGCTGGCCCCCGGAACGAGCGGGCTCACGGTCACGCCGCAGGCCCTTTACGACGGCCAGCTGACGGTAGCCCTGGCGATGCAAGAGGCGCAGGCCGATGGTGCACTGATGATCGGCACCGCCGCCGCGGTGCTGCCGCGGCTGCAACAGGCGGTCGATCGGGCCATGCTGGCGCACTGCGCCGAAACCGTGGGCAGCATGCAGCGCGCCTTCGACATCACCCTGGACTACCTCAAGACGCGCAAGCAGTTCGGGCGCGTGATCGCCGCCAACCAGGTGGTGCAGCATCGGCTGGTCGACCTGTATGTGGAGATCGCCGAGGCGCGCGCAATCACCCATGCCGCGGCGGAGGTGCTGGATGGCGCCGACCGGGCGCTGCACCGTCGCCACAGCGCTGCCGCGCGCATCTGCGTGGCCCGCACGGCGCGCCACGTGTGGGAGGAGTGTGTGCAACTGCACGGGGCCATCGGCATGACCCAGGAATACGTGCTGGGGCAGTATGTGAAGCGACTCGCGGTTGCGTGCACGCTGTATGGTGGCGTTGAAGACCACCTGGAAATCCTGGCAGCTCAAAGCCTGGACAGCGCCCCTTCGACGAACTACTGAACCACACCGGAGCACTTGTCCATGAGTACCGACCCGATCCCCACCCAGCCCCTGCGTATCGAACGTATCGGCAACGTGCTGCAATTGACCATCGACGCACCGGCAGCACGCAACTCCCTGTCCACCCCCGGCGTGCTCGAAGGCCTGCTCGCCGGCCTGGACCAGCTCGATGGCGATCCCAGCCTGCGCTGCGCCATCATCACCGGGGCGGCGGGCAGTTTCAGCGCCGGCGGCGACCTGCGCCGGCTGTCGCAGGGCAGCGAGGCCGATGTGCGCCAGGCGATGACGCGCAACGCCTGGCTGTACCGGCGCATCGCACTGTCCGACAAACTGGTGATCGCCGCGGTGGACGGCCCGGCCTTCGGCGCCGGCCTGGGCCTGGCGATCTGCTGTGATCTGGTGGTCGCCGGGGCGACCGCGCGTTTTTGCTGTGCCTTCGTGCGGGTGGGCGCCATGCCTGACGCGGCGCTGTTCTGGTCATTGCCGGCACGGGTGGGCCTGGCGAACGCACGCCGGCTGATGCTGTTCGCCCGGGAACTCGACGGCGCGCAGGCCGAATCCATGGGCCTGGCCGACGAGTACGTGGCCGAAGGCTCGGCGCTGCCCGCTGCGCACCAGTTGGCGCAGGAACTGGCGCAAGGGCCTTCCCGCGCCTATGGCCGGATCAAGGCCGGACTGCGCAGCGCGCCGATGTCGATCGATGCCGCGCTGGCGTTCCAGCTCGACAACGCCCCGGGCCTGTTCGCGAGCGACGACTTCCGCGAGGGCGCCAACGCCTTCTTCGAGAAGCGCAAACCGGTGTTTGGCGGGCGCTGAGATGAACCTGGCGCTCTGGCTGCAGGCCACCGCCCGGGCCCACGCCGAACGCCCGGCGGTGGCGCATGGCACCGACGTGGTCTTCAACTACCGTGCGTTCGCGCAGGCTGCCGCTGCCACCGCCAGGCGCTTGCGCGCCTGCGGGATCGCGCCCGGCAACCGCATCGGGCTGTTCATGGACAACACACCGGCCTACCTGCCGCTGTTGTGGGGCACCTGGTGGGCCGGCGCGGTGGCGGTGCCGATGAACGCCCGCCTGCACGCCCGCGAGGCCGCCTGGATCCTGGACAACTGCACGGCCAGCCTGTGTTTCTGCGACGACGCGCATGCCACCGATCTGCGCCAACAGGGTATGCCCACCGGTGCCATCGCCGCGGACCTGGCCATGTTCCTGCGCGGGCAGGATGCGCCCGACGAGCCGATGGCCGCGCGCACCGAGGACGACGCGGCATGGTTGTTCTACACCAGCGGCACCACCGGCAAGCCCAAGGGCGTCGTGCTGACCCAGCGCAACCTGCGCTGGATGACGCTGGCATACCTGTCCACGGTGCAGGCGGTGCAGCCCGGCGACAGCATGCTGCACCCGGCCCCGCTGTCGCACGGCGCCGGCCTCTACCACCTGCCCTATGTGCTGCAGGGCGGCGTCAACGTGGTGCCGACCTCCGGCGGCCTGGACTGCGCCGAGTTCTTCTCCCTGGCCACCCACTGGCGCAACGCCTCGTGTTTCGCCGCTCCGACGATCGTGAAGCGCCTGGCCAATTGGGCCCGCGTGCACAAAAGCGACACCTCCGGCCTGGCCACCATCGTCTACGGCGGCGCGCCGATGTACCTGGCCGATATCGAGGCGGCGCGGGCCACGCTGGGGCCCCATTTCGCGCAGATCTACGGCCAGGGCGAAAGCCCGATGACCATCAGCGTGTTGCCGAAAAGCGTTATCGAAGACGGCGCCCATCCGCGCTGGCGCGCACGCATGGCGTCGGTCGGTTTCGCGCAGCCGATGGTCGAAATCTCCATCCGGTCGGAAGATGGCGAGCCGCTGCCCACCGGCACACCGGGCGAGGTCTGCGTGCGCGGCGAGGTCGTCATGGCGGGCTACTGGAACCAGCCCGAGTCCACTGCAGCCGCCCTGCGCGACGGGTGGTTGTACACCGGCGATATCGGCGCGCTCGACGACGACGGCTTCCTGACCCTGATGGACCGCAGCAAGGATCTCGTCATCAGTGGTGGCAACAACATCTACCCGCGCGAGATCGAGGAGACCCTGCTGCTGCACCCCGGCGTGCAGGAGGTCAGCGTGATCGGGCGACCCGACCCGCAGTGGGGCGAGTCGCTGGTGGCGTACGTGGTGCCGCGCGGCGAGATATCGACCGAGCAACTCGACGCGCACTGCCTGGCGCACATGGGGCGCTACAAGCGGCCCAAGCAGTACCGCTTCGTGGCCGAACTGCCGAAGAACAACTATGGCAAGGTGCTCAAGACGGAGTTGCGCGAGCGCGAGGCGAGACTGGATGGCTCCTGACTCCCAAAAGTCCTGTGGCGCGGCTGTCCCGGCGCGACCTGCTCCGTGCCTTCGCGGCCGTCGGCCGGGCTTCGCCGGATCGCCCAGGAAGGCACGATCTACGGCCTGCACCTGACTCGCAACGCCGCAAATCGCGGGATCTGCGGCGCCTTGCCATACGCCCCGCGGCCTGACCTGGAGACTGCATGGCCGCCGCCAGTGGGCCGGTCAGAGCTTCGGATCCTTCTTCTCCGCCAGTCGCCCGGACACGTACTTGTGCAGGACACTGGCGATCAGCGTCTGGTAGGGCATGCCCTCCTCCATCGCCTTCACCTGGATGTCCTGGAGGTCGCCGGACGACAGGCGAATATTGACGCGCCGGTCCTTCACGGCGGTAGCACGAGCCGCTGCCTTGATCTTGGCGAGTTCGGCCTTGGTGGCGACGGACTTCAAGGAGCCCTTGTGAAACGCTGAAAGGAGTTCAACTTCGTAGGCGTCAGTCTTTGACATCGATATCACCCCTGTTCAAATAGTCCCTCGTTGCCTTGCGGCTCGGAATCACAGTCTTCAAGAAATAGTGGTCGCCGGCATCAACAAACGGGGCCAGATGTACATACCCGTCATGCGCCACCACCAGCACCCTTTGCCGGGGATACCTCGCCGGATTCGGGTGTGCCAATATATCCAGCAAACCACCGGCCTCGATGGCGACGACCATCAACTCGAACGACATGCCACGGTTCAGCCGAAGTTGCTCATTCTTCTCGGAACTCCAGCGGAATGGCTTCATGCTGGCGAGTCTATTCGTTCGTGTGCCTTTTGTCATCTACTCGAGAGTTTCTGAGAGACTGTCACGAAGCACTTTCATGGTGCAAACAAGACACGCGGTACGATTTACCAAGACAAAGGAGGCAACATGGCACCCAACAATAACCTGAGACTTGCGGTGCTCATCGACGCCGACAACGCGCAAGCATCCATCATTCAGTATTTGCTTGCCGAAATGTCGCGCTACGGCACAGCAACGATCAAGCGCGCCTATGGTGACTGGACCACGCAAAACCTCAAGAGTTGGAAAGAGGTGCTGCACAAGATGGCCATCCAGCCAATCCAGCAGTTCAGCTACACGACAGGCAAGAACTCGACAGATGCTTCGCTGATCATTGACGCCATGGACATATTGCACAATGGCAAAGTGGACGGGTTCTGTCTCGTATCATCAGACAGTGATTTCACGCGTCTCGCCACGCGCCTTCGAGAGGCCGGGCTCGTGGTCTATGGATTCGGCGAACGCAAGACTCCCGAACCATTCGTGGCGGCGTGCGACAAATTCGTGTACACGGAGATATTGCGACCGCCAGCGCCGGATGCAATTCAAGAATTGCCTGCCGTTACAGAGATTGCCGTGACTTCGGAATTACCGGCAACTGCGGATCTGCGCAAGCTCCAGCCCCTGGTGATTGCAGCTGTCGACGCCAATCTGCGAGACGATGGTTGGGCCGCCCTGGGAGGCGTTGGTGGTCACATCAGCAAGATGGAGCCTGCATTTGACGCCAGGAACTACGGATTCAAGAAACTCAGTGACCTGGTGCGCAGTCTCAATTACCTTGAGGCCAAGGACTCGCCAATCACAAGGCCAGACGGGACGAGCACGAACCATCTTCAAGTCCGGCTCAAACGCGTAGCACGTTGACTTCGTCATGGCATTGCCGCGCGCCAAGAACCGACGGGCACCCGATGCGCAGCCCTTCATCCTCCCCCCTCCAGCCGCGCCTTGAGAAATCCGCCCGTCCCATACCGCGTGACGCGGCTGTAGTA
>JANMZX010000074.1:0-5358 GCA_031383745.1 Rhodoferax sp.
AACAGGAGATGCGGATGGCGTGTGGATCAGTTGCAAGTGGCCCGTCGGCGGCATGGCGCCGTCAGGCGGTGGTCGATCCGCATGTCTGAGCTGCACAAGTTCCTGTTCGATGGCCTGCCGGTACGCGGCATGGTGGTTCGCCTTACCGACACCTGGACCGAAATGCTGCGTCGTCGCGCCTCCAACACCGAGTCGGGCCCGTACGCGGCACCGGTCCGGCAACTGCTCGGCGAACTGCTGGCAGCAGCGGCGCTGATGCAGGCCAATATCAAGTTCGACGGTGCGCTGGTGGTGCAGATATCGGGTGATGGGCCGGTGAAACTGGCGGTGGCCGAGGTCCAGTCCGACCTGGCCATGCGGGCCACCGCCACGGTGATCGGCGAGGTGTTGCCGGGTGCCTCCCTGAGCGCGATGGTCAACATCGGCAACCTCGGGCGCTGCGCGATCACCCTCGACCCGAAGAACCGCTTCCCGGGGCAACAGCCCTACCAGGGTGTCGTGCCGCTGTTCGGCGACCGCGGCGAAAAGCTCGAACGGCTCAGCGACGTGCTCCAGCACTACATGCTGCAGAGCGAACAGCTCGACACCACCCTGGTGCTGGCCGCCAACGACAGCGTGGCCGCCGGGTTGCTGATCCAGCGCCTGCCGACCCAGGGCAGTGGCAATCTCGCCGGGGCCGCGGCAGCGGCGCACCACGAGGACGAGATCGGCGTGAACGAGCACTACAACCGGATCGCCCTGCTGGCGTCCAGCCTGAAGCGCGACGAATTGCTTGGTCTGGATGTCGACACGATCCTGCGGCGCCTGTTCTGGGAGGAGGGGCTGACCCGCTTTGAGCCCTTGTCGGGCGACAGCGGGCCGCATTTCGCGTGCAGTTGCAGCCGGGAGAAGGTCAGCGCGATGATCGTGTCGCTGGGTGCCGACGAGGCCTCCAGCATCATCGAGGAACGCGGAGAGATCGAGGTGGCCTGCGAGTTCTGCGGTGTGCAGTACCGCTTCGACCCGATCGATGCGGCACAGCTGTTCCGCCCGGCGAGCGCGCGCCCCGACGCCGGCTCACTGCCGCATTAGCCATCGCCGGGCGAGTGCCGGCCTACCGGGTGATCTGGACCAGGATCTCGTTGGGCTTGACCATGCCCAGTTCGAAGCGGGCTTTTTCCTCGACCATCTCCATGCCTTCCCGGAGGTCGCGCACCTCGGCGGCCAGCCGCTCGTTGGCCGCGCGCGCGCGCTGGTTGCGCTCCTTCTGCTCGGCGAGTTGCTGGATCATCGACGCGACGTTGGGGATGCTTCCCCGCCCGTACCAGAGTTGCGCGTGCAGGATCGCCAGCAGCGCAATCAGGGCCAGGGGAGTGAAGCGGTTGCGCACGGCGTCGTGGGGTGGCGGGCTGGCTGCGGGCCGCTGCGTCAGCGCAGGTTGTAGAACGCCGCCTTGCCAGGATAGGTGGCCACATCGCCGAGGTCTTCCTCGATGCGCAGCAGCTGGTTGTACTTGGCCATGCGGTCGGAGCGGCTGAGCGAGCCGGTCTTGATCTGGCCGGCATTGGTGCCCACCGCGATGTCGGCGATCGTCGAGTCCTCGGTTTCGCCCGAGCGGTGGCTGATCACCGCCGTGTAGCCTGCGCGTTTGGCCATCTCGATGGCGGCGAAGGTTTCGGTCAGCGTGCCGATCTGGTTGATCTTGATCAGGATCGAGTTGGCGACGCCCTTGCGGATACCCTCCTGCAGGATCTTGGTGTTGGTGACGAACAGGTCGTCGCCGACGATCTGCACCTTCTTGCCCAGCCGGTCGGTCAGGACCTTCCAGCCGTCCCAGTCGCCTTCGGCCATGCCGTCCTCGATGCTGATGATGGGGTACTTGTCGACCCAGGTCGCCAGCATGTCGGTCCAGGCCTCGGAGGTCAGGCTCAGGCCCTCGCCACCGAGCACGTACTTGCCATCGGCGTAGAACTCGGAGGCGGCGCAGTCCAGGCCGAGCGCGATCTGTTCGCCGGCCACGAAGCCGGCCTTGTCGATCGCCTCCAGGATCATCTGGATGGCGGCCTCGTGGTTGGCCACGTTGGGGGCAAAACCGCCCTCGTCACCCACCGCCACGCTGATGCCCTTGTCGTGCAGGATCTTCTTGAGGGCATGGAACACTTCGGCGCCGTAACGCAGTGCCTCGCGGAAGTTGGGCGCCCCGACCGGGATGATCATGAACTCCTGCAGGTCGAGGTTGTTGTTGGCATGCGCGCCGCCGTTGATCACGTTCATCATCGGCACCGGCATCTGCATGCCGCCCATGCCGCCGAAATAGCGGTACAGCGGCAGGCCGGACTCCTCGGCGGCAGCGCGAGCCACAGCCATCGACACCGCCAGCATGGCGTTGGCGCCCAGGCGTGACTTGTTCTCGGTGCCATCGAGGTCGATCAGGGTCTTGTCGAGGAAGGCCTGTTCGGAGGCGTCCAGTCCCATCACGGCCTCGGAGATTTCGGTATTGATGAACTCCACCGCCTTGAGCACGCCCTTGCCCAGGTAACGCGACTTGTCGCCGTCGCGCAGCTCGATGGCCTCGCGCGAACCGGTGGACGCGCCCGAGGGCACCGCGGCGCGGCCCATGGTGCCGCTTTCCAGCAGCACATCGCATTCCACAGTGGGGTTGCCGCGCGAATCCAGGATTTCGCGGCCGACGATATCAACAATTGCACTCATGGGGGTCTTTCAGATAGGAAATCAACATGTCAAACACCTTCCACCAACACCATGCGCATGACGGCGGCACCCTGGCGCGCAGAGCGCGCGCGGGCGTATTCGGGGGAGTCGTTGAAGCGGTGGGCGGCTTCGACGGTGGGGAATTTCAGGACCACGAGTCGGTCGGGCGACCAGTCGCCCTCGAGCACCTGCACTTGGCCGCCGCGCACGCAGACCTCGGCGCCATGCACCTGGATGGCGGCGCTCGACCAGGTCTTGTAGTCCTCGTATTGCTGCGGGTTGGTGACCGTCACGTTGGCGATGATATAGGCGCTGGGCATGGGGAGGTACCGGATCGATGGGTCAAAAGGAGCCGTGGAAGGCCTGCTCGAGAAAGCCGTGGCGCTTGGTTACGCGGTCGAGCTCCAGCAGGGATTCCAGCAGGGCCTGCATGTGGTGCAGCGGCACCGCGTTGGGGCCGTCGCTCAGCGCATGCGCCGGATCGGGATGGGTTTCCATGAAGATGCCCGAGACACCGGCTGCGATCGCCGCGCGCGCCAGCACCGGCACCATCTCGCGCTGGCCGCCACTGCTGCCGCCCAGGGCGCCCGGCAGCTGCACCGAATGGGTCGCGTCGAACACCACCGGCGCGCCGGTGTCGCGCATGATCGCCAATGCACGCATGTCGCTCACCAGGTTGTTGTAGCCAAAACTCGCGCCGCGCTCGCAGGCCATGAAGTTGTCCGGCTCCAGGCCGAGCTCGATGGCCGCCGAACGGGCCTTGTCGATCACGTTCTTCATGTCGCCGGGTGCCAGGAACTGGCCCTTCTTGATATTCACCGGTTTGCCGGACTGCGCGACCGCACGGATGAAGTCGGTCTGGCGGCACAGGAAGGCCGGCGTCTGCAGCACATCGACGACGGCCGCCACACGCGGGATCTGGTCTTCGGAGTGGATGTCGGTCAGCACCGGCAGGCCCAGCTGGTGCTTGACCTTGGCCAGGATCTCCAGGCCCTTGTCCAGGCCGGGGCCCCGGAAACTGGTGCCACTGGAGCGGTTGGCCTTGTCGAAGCTGCTCTTGAAGATGAACGGGATGCCCAGCTGCGTGGTGATTTCCTGCAGGCTGCCGGCGGTGTCCATCTGCAGCTGCTCGGACTCGATCACGCACGGCCCGGCGATCAGGAAGAAGGGATAACCCAGGCCCGCGTTGAAGCCGCACAGTTTCACGCGCGGGCCTCCCGCTGACCCATCATGCGACGGCCTTGAGGTTGCGGCCCTGCGACTGGTGGTCCAGCGCGGCACGCACGAACGCGTTGAACAGCGGATGGCCGTTCCAGGGTGTTGACTTGAATTCCGGGTGGAACTGCACACCGACAAACCACGGGTGCACGTCATGCGGAAGTTCGACGATCTCGGTGAGTTGCTCGCGCTGGGTCAGTGCGGAGATCACCAGGCCCGCGCTGCGGAGCTGGTCGAGGTAATTGACGTTGGCCTCGTAGCGGTGGCGGTGGCGCTCGGTGACCACGTCGCCATAGATCGCATGGGCCAGCGTGCCGCCCACGACGTTGGAGCTTTGCGCGCCCAGGCGCATCGTGCCGCCGAGGTCGGAGTTCTCGTTGCGGCTCTTGATGGTGCCGTCGGCGTCTTTCCATTCGGTGATCAGCGCGATCACCGGATGCGGCGTGCGGGGCTCGAATTCGGTGCTGTTGGCATCCGCCAGATGCGCCACGTTTCGGGCAAACTCGATCGTGGCGACCTGCATGCCCAGGCAGATGCCCAGGTAGGGCACCTTGTTCTCGCGCGCGAACCGCGCCGCCGCGATCTTGCCTTCGATGCCGCGCTTGCCGAAACCCCCGGGCACCAGGATCGCATCGAACTTGGCCAGCTGCGCGACGGTATCGGCCGTGATCGTCTCCGAGTCGACATAGTCGACCTTCACGCGGGCATGGTTCTTCATGCCGGCATGTTTGAGCGCCTCATTGAGCGACTTGTAGCTGTCGCTCAGGTCGACATACTTGCCGACCATCGCGATGTTGACCTCGCTTTGCGGATGTTCGGTTTCATACACCAGGTCATCCCAGCGCTTGAGCTTGGCCGGCGGCGTATTCAGGCGCAGCTTGTCGCAGATCAGGCCGTCCAGGCCCTGCTCGTGCAGCATGCGCGGCACCTTGTAGATGGTGTCGACGTCCCACATCGAGATAACGCCCCATTCCGGCACATTGGAGAACAGCGAGATCTTGGAGCGTTCCTCCTGCGGTATCGGGCGGTCGGCGCGGCAGATCAGTGCGTCGGCCTGGATGCCGATCTCGCGCAGCTGCTTGGCAGTGTGTTGGGTGGGTTTGGTCTTGAGCTCGCCGGCCGCGGCAATCCAGGGGACATAACTCAGGTGCACGAAGGCGGACTGGTTGGGCCCGAGCTTGAGGCTCATCTGCCGCACCGCTTCCAGGAACGGCAGCGACTCGATGTCGCCGACGGTGCCGCCGATCTCGACGATCGCCACGTCGGCCGCGTCCGGTTCGCCGAGCCGGGCGCCGCGCTTGATGAATTCCTGGATCTCGTTGGTGATGTGCGGAATGACCTGCACGGTGCCGCCGAGGTAGTCGCCGCGACGCTCACGCTCGATGACATCGAGGTAGATGCGGCCGGAGGTAAAGCTGTTCTTGCGGCCGAGGCGCGTGTGGATGAAGC
>JANMZX010000429.1:0-4677 GCA_031383745.1 Rhodoferax sp.
AGGTCGATGCCGATGATTCTTCCCATGTTCTTCTCCAAAGTCGCCGGGCTGCAGTGGGCGCCGCCAGGCTGGTTTTACAAATCGTTCCTGAAACGCAAGTGCGGATTCCCGCACGCTTTTCAAGGCATTATTTCGGTGCCGAGACGGTGACCAGGGCCGGGCGCAGCACCCGGTCAGCGATGGAATAGCCCTTTTGCAGCACGCTGACGACGGTGTTGGCGTCCTGCTCCGACGGCACCACGCTGATCGCCTGGTGCTGGTGCGGGTCGAACCGGGTGCCGGCTTCCGGGTTGATGGCGATGACCTTGTTGCGCTCCAGGGCCGCCACCAGCTGGCGCAGCGTGGCCTGTGCGCCTTCCCGGATCTGCTCGGGCGTCGCGTCCTTGAGCACCAGGCCGGCCTCCAGGCTGTCGACGACGGGGAGCATGGTTTCGGCGAACCCCTCGACCGCGAACTTGCGGGTCTTGGCGATTTCCTCTTCGGCGCGGCGGCGTGCGTTTTCGGCTTCGGCCTTGGCGCGCAGGTACTGGTCGGCCAGATCGGCGCTCTTGGCCTGCAGTGCAGCCAGATCGGCCTGGGTCCGGGTCAGCAGGTCGGCTTCCTGGGCGGCCTGGGCCGCGGCCATTTCTTCGGTGCTCTGGTAAGCCTGGGTGGGGTCGTTGGGGTGGTGGTCAGACATGCGGATGGGTGGAGAAAATGCGGGTATCCGGCAGAACTGGGGGCGGATTGCCCACTTTCAAGGGAGGGGATTGCGCCATGCCGCAGAACTGCTGCGACGGAACAGGCGCCGCAGCGGGGGCCCGGCACCCTGGCCGGGCCGGCGCATCAGGCCAAGGCGATCAGCTCGACGTCGAACTTGAGTGTGGCGTTGCCGGGGATCACGCCGCCGGCGCCCCGGGCGCCGTAGCCGAGGTCGGGGGGGATCACCAGAGTGCGGGCGCCACCGACCTTCATGCCGGCCACGCCTTCGTCCCAGCCCCGGATCACCATGCCGGCACCGAGCGAGAAGACGAACGGGTCGCGGCGGTCCTTGCTGGAGTCGAACTTGGCGCCCTGGGTGCCGTCGTTGTACAGCCAGCCGGTGTAGTGCACGGTGACGCTCTGGCCGGAGGTGGCTTCTGCGCCCTCGCCCACGATGGTGTCTAGGTACTGGAGTCCGCTGGGGGTGGTGATCATGAGGTGCTTCCGCTGGAAAACAGGAAATTATGCCAGCAGGCCGCGCCGCGCCAGATCGCACATCAGGGCTGCGACTCCATAGGTCCACGGTTCAATGCTGTCACACGAGCCCACGCGGTTGACCAGCATGCCCAGACGGGGCGTGGTGATCGCAACCCGGTCGCCCAGGGCGTGGGTGAAGCCCTGTCCCGGACCGAAGCGGTCCTGGGTGGGTGCGAACATGGTGCCCAGGTACAGCATGAAGCCGTCGGGATACTGGTGCGTTCGCCGTCCGGGGTCGCCCATGGCGTGGTTCACAAGATCCAGCGGGTCGCGGCTGATCATCGACAGCTTGCTGCTGCCGTGCATGGAAAAGCCGCCGTCGGCGCTGTCGACCTGCATCGTCAGTTCGCAGGCGCGCACGTCGTCGATACTGAAGTGCGCGTCGAACAGGCGGATGAACGGGCCGATCGCTGCCGACGCGTTGTTGTCCTTCGCCTTGCCCAGCAGCAGCGCGCTGCGCCCTTCGAAGTCACGCAGGTTCACGTCGTTGCCCAGGGTGCAGCCACGGGTCTCGCCGCGGCTGTTCACGGCCAGCACGATCTCGGGCTCCGGGTTGTTCCACGAACTGCGCGGGTGCAGACCGACATCGGCGCCGGTACCCACCGCACTCATTGGCTGTGCCTTGGTGAAGATCTCGGCGTCTTCGCCAATGCCTACCTCCAGGTACTGCGACCACACGCCCTGGGCGATCAGCACATCGCGCAGTTGCCGAGCCTGCGGCGAGCCCGGCTTCACGCTGCGCAGGTTGTCGCCGATGACGCCGACCACCGAGCGCCGCACCGACTCGGCGCGCGCCGCGTCGCCGCGCGCTTGTTCCTCGATCACGCGCTCCAGCATCGACGCCACGAACGTGACCCCGGCCGCCTTGATCGCCTGCAGGTCGCAGGGTGCCAGCAACCACGGAGCAGCCGGGTCGCGCCGCTGCGGCGCGGAGTTGGCCAGCACCGTGGCCGTGTCGGCGACCGGCGGGCCGCCAAATTCGCGCACGCTGCCGAGCGGGTCGGCCATCTCGAGCAGTTGCGAGGACGTCGCGGCGATGCCGGAGAGGTCGTAGATGTGCCGCTCGGTGACTCTGACCAGTGTCGGGCCCAGACCGGGAGTCCAGAGCCTGCCGATCAGCACCGCCTGGTCATGGTCCTGCGGCAGGACTTGCGCAGGCGTCAGGATGTCGTCGATGGATGGCATGGCTCACACCTTCTTGCGCGCCTGTGCCGCGGCCCAGCGCGTCGCAAACACGGGCAGCTCGGCCAGGCGCTTGAGCAGGTCGGCGCCGGTGGCGGTGACTATGTAGCCATCGCTGCCATGGCCCATCAGGCCCGCCTCGCGCAATTCCTTGATGCGGGTGTTGAGCGTGTTGGGCGTGATGCCGCCCACGCTGTCCTGCAGCAGGCGAAACGTCTGGGGATGGCCGTCACGCAGGGCCCACAACACACGCATCGCATAACGCGACTCCAGCAGGCTCAGCAACTGGTTCACAGCTGCGGGCTCCTTGGAACTCATTGGTCCTTCTCCTCAAGTCTGCCTGTTGTTTTTGTGGTGCAAGCGTGCGCCGCGAAGCGCCGCCGGACCGTGGCGCACTGATTATGCCTTGGCGGGCGGCTTGCTCCTGCATTGATAGCGCCGCGCTGCCGTTCGCCCGGCGCACAGGCGCTGGTTCACAGGTAGATCTTTTGCAGCAGCCGCATCAGCGTCTTGCGCTCGGCCGCCGTGAGATGGCGGGTCTGCTCGGTCTCAAGTTCGAGGGCGACCTTTTCCGCTTCCTGCATCAGAGCCGCACCGGCCTCGGTGGTGTACAGGCTCATGGCGCGGCCGTCCCTGGCATGGCGCTGGCGCAGGATCAGGCCGCGCCGTTCCAGGGCGCTGACCATGCCCACCAGATTCGGGGGCAGGATACCCAGGCTGGTACACAACTGGCGCGAGGTGATCCCGGGGTTGTGGAAGATCAGCGACATCACCGAGAAGTCGACCGGCCGCAGCTGGAACACCGCCATCCGCTGCAGGAACACCTCGATGATGCTGACCGCCGCACGCCGGGCGTTGTAGCCCATCAAAGTCTCCAGGTAACTGGTGTCGACCCGTTCAACGGACATGCTGCGAACCGGATGGAAGCGTCGGTTCGCAGGCACCGGCCGCCGTCGGGCTGGTCTGCATCTGCTGCCGGATGATGCCCAGGCGCATGTCGAACTCCGGCAGCACCCAGCGTGCAAATGCACCCGCCGGTGCGGCCCAGCGCGGCTGCGCTGCGCCGGGCGACGCCTCGATGCGGCACCAGGCCCAGTCCATCATCGCCAGTCCCAGCAGCCGCAGGTAGTCCTCGGCCACCCAGTACGCAGCGCACGGGTCGGCCCGGCACGTCTGCACCAGGGCGGTGGTCACCTCCCGCACCGATGCCAGCCGCGCGCCCACCGCACGCGCACGTTCGGCCACCGGCGACGCGCCCGCGCCCAGCGCGTCCAGCATGCAGCACATGGCATGGCCATCGTCGGCCAGCACCTTGCGCACCAGCAGGTCGATCGCCTGGATCTCGTTGGTGCCCTCGTAGATCATCGCCACTCGCGCATCGCGCACGATCTGCTCGATGCCCCCTTCCCGGACGTAGCCGTGCCCGCCCAGCACCTGCAGGCATTCGCTCGCGCCGTGGAATGCCTGGTGCGAACACATGGCCTTGAGCACCGGCGTCAGCAGGCTGCACCAGCGTTGCGCCTGCTCGCGGCGTGACGGGTCGCCATGGTGGCGTGCGATGTCGAGTTCGATGCCGGTCTGGTAGGCCAGCAGGCGTGCGCCGTCGATCCAGGCGCGTTGGGTATCCAGGATGCGCCGGATCGCCGGATGGCCTTCGATCAGGTCGGCAGGCTCCGCGCTGTGGCGCGGCCCTGGCACCCGCATCTGGCGCCGTTCCGCTGCGTAGGCGTGCGCCTTCTGCCATGCGGCGTCCAGCAGCCCCACCCCCTGCAGCGCGACATGCAGGCGTGCCGAATTCATCATCACGAACATCGCGGCCAGCCCGCGCCCGGGCGCACCGATGATCCAGCCAGTGGCCGACTCGAAGCGCATCACGCAGGTGGGGCTGCCGTGCAGGCCCATCTTTTCCTCAATGCGGTCGCAGTGGGCGCCGCCGTGGCTGCCGTCGGGCAGGAATTTCGGCACCAGAAACAGCGACAAGCCCTTGGGCCCGGCAGGCGCGTCGGGCAGGCGGGCCAGCACCAGGTGCACGATGTTGTCGGTGAGGTCGTGTTCGCCGCCGGAGATGAAGATCTTGGTGCCGCTGATGCGGTAGCTGCCATCGCCTTGGACGACAGCCCGCGTGCGGGCCAGCCCCAGGTCGCTGCCGGCATGCGGTTCGGTCAGGCACATCGTGGCCAGCCATTCGCCGCTGGCCAGCTGGCGCAGGTAGCGCTGCTGCAGATCGGCGCTGCCATGGTGCTTGATGCATTCGTAGGCGCCGTGCAGCAGACCCGG
>JANMZX010000169.1:0-3427 GCA_031383745.1 Rhodoferax sp.
GATCCACGCCAGGCCATGCAGCAGCCGCTGGTGGCGGTGCGCCTGCGCCACATCCAGCTGGCCGTCGACCAGCAGGCGCTCGCGGGTGGCCTGGACCGCCGCTGCCAGGAAGCCGTGCACGCAGGCCGCCACTGGCTGCAGATGCGGCCCGATCTGTGGTGCCGCGTCACCAGCCGCTGTGCGGGCAGGGTGGTTGGAGGTGTCCATGGTGTTCCTAACGTGTCGCGCCGGCCACGATGCCGTGGTCATGCAGCTGCCCGATCTGTGCGTCCGACAACCCGAGCAGCTGCGCCAGCACCTGGTCGGTGTGTTCACCCAGCCTGGGCGCACGTGTGGCCGCCGCGCGTTCGCTGCCGCTGAGGCTGCCAGGCGCACCGGGCGTCGGATAGGTCAGGCCGCTTGGGTGCGTGACCGGCGCAAACACCGGATTGCCCGACACCAGCCGGGGCTCGCCGGCCAGCCCGGCCTGCAGCGTGTGGTAGGGGCCCCAGCAAACGCCATGGGCATCGAAGGCCGCCGCCAGGCTGGCGGCATCGCGCCGTGCGATCGCCGCTTCCACCAGCGGCGTCAGCAGGTCCCGGTGCTGGAAGCGCAGGCCTTCGTCCTTCGCGAACGACAGCCCCAGTGTCGCCTCGATGCCGGCCACCAGCGGGCCGAGCGCGAGCGACGCCAGCAGGCCTGTCCACTGCCGCGGGGTGATGGCGACGACCATCAGCCGCGCTCCATCGGCAGTCCTGAAATCCCGGCCGAAGGCGCCGAACAGGGTGTTGCCCATGCGCGGCCGGTCGCCGCCGGCCTGCACTTCTGCGATCTGGCCCAGGTGGCCCAGCGCGGTGATGGCCATGTCGGACAGCGGCACGCGCAGCTCCTGCCCCTGGCCCGTCGCGCGCCGGTGGCGTTCGGCGGCCAGCAGCGCGAATGCGGCATAGGCGCCGGTCAGCAGGTCCCACGCCGGCAGCACATGGTTGACCGGTTCTTCGCGCCCGGGCTCACCGGTCATGTACGGCAGACCCACGGCGGCATTGACCGTGTAGTCCACTGCCGGCGTGCCATCGGGCCAGCCCATGACGCGGGTGGTTATCAGGTCCGCCCGGCCCGCACACAGCCGCTCGTGCGACAGGAAGCCGTCGACCGGGAAGTTGGTCACGAACAGGCCGGCCCCGTCCCCCGGGGCGCACACCAGCCGTGCAACCAGCTCGCGGCCCTGCGGGCTCGCAAAGTCGACTGCCATCGACAGCTTGCCCTTGTTCAGCCCTTCCCAGTACAGGCTGGCACCACCGGGCGCCAGCGGCCAGCGGTGGAAGTCCGGGCCGCCACCGAGCGGGTCGATGCGGATCACCGTGGCACCCATCTGCTGCAGGTGCAGGCCGCAGGAGGGTGCCGCGATGAAGGAGGCGCATTCGACAACGCGCATGCCGTGCAGGATCTGGTACATGGGCGCCAGCTTAACGGATGCGACGACCGGCCCGCAGCGCTGTCCTACACGTTCAATGCCGCCTTCGCCGCCCGCACGATGCTGGCCGCGTCCACGCCAAAGAAGGCACGCAAGGCGGAGCGGGTGTCGCTGCGCCCGAAGCCGTCGGTGCCCAGCGCCAGGTAGCGTCTTCCTTGCGGAATGAAAGCGCGAATGCTCTCCGGCACCGCACGCACGTAGTCGGTGGCGGCGATCACAGGGCCGGCGCTGGCGGTGAGCTGCTGCGTCACAAACGGCACGGCCACGGCCTCGCCGCGCAGCATCGCCGCCTCGCAGGCCTGGCCATCGCGCGCCAGTTCGCTCCAGCTGGTGACGCTGTACACCTCGACGGCGTATCCGTCGCCGGCGAGTTGCCGCGCAGCCTGGACGACCTCGGTGAGGATCGCGCCGGAACCCATCAGCGTCACGGCCGGTGCACCGTCCACAGGCGCCGGCGCATCCGCCTTCCAGGCGTCGAAACGGTAGCAGCCGCGCAGGATCTGGGGCGCCAGTTCCGGCGGCACATCCGGCTGCGCGTAGTTCTCGTTCATCAGCGTGACGTAGTAGAGGACGTCCTGCTGCTCGACCACCATCTCGCGGATGCCGGCGTCGACGATGATCGCCATCTCGCCCGCATACGCCGGGTCGTAGGCCTTGCAGTTGGGGATGGTCGCCGCCACCAGGTGGCTGCTGCCGTCCTGGTGTTGCAGGCCCTCACCACCGAGCGTGGTGCGCCCCGAGGTGGCGCCCAGCAGGAAACCACGTGCGCGCTGGTCGGCGGCGGCCCAGATGGCGTCGCCCACGCGCTGGAAGCCGAACATCGAGTAATAGATGTAGAACGGCAGCATCGCCAGGCCATGCACGCTGTAGCTGGTGGCTGCAGCCGTCCAGCTGGCGATGGCGCCAGCCTCGCTGATGCCCTCCTCCAGGATCTGGCCGTCCACCGCTTCGCGGTAACTGAGCACCGAACCGATGTCCTCCGGCGCGTAGCGTTGCCCCACGCTGGAATAGATGCCCACCTGCTTGAACAGGTTGGCCATGCCGAAGGTGCGCGCCTCGTCGGCCACGATCGGCACCACACGCGGGCCCAGGGCCTTGTCCTTGAGCAGGTTGCCGAGCATGCGCACGAAGGCCATCGTGGTGCTCATCTCCTTGCCAGACGCGGCCACGGCGAACTGCGCGTAACTTGCGAGATCGGGCTTGGCCAGCACATCGGCCCGGGCATGGCGCACTGGCAGGTAACCGCCCAGTGCCGCACGTCGTGCGTGCAGGTAGCGCATTTCCGCGCTGTCGTCCGCAGGTTTCAGGAAATCGAGCCGGGTCGCCTGCTCGTCGGAGAGCGGCAAGTTGAAGCGGTTGCGAAACTCGATCAGGTCGGCGCCGTCGAACTTCTTCTGGCTGTGCGTGGTCATGCGGCCCTGCCCTGCGCTGCCCATGCCGTAGCCCTTCTTGGTGTGCGCCAGGATGACTGTCGGCTGGCCCTGGTGGGCGGCCGCTGCCGCATACGCGGCATGGATCTTCACCAGATCATGGCCGCCACGCTTGAGCCGGTCGATCTGCTCGTCGGTCAGGCCCTGCGCGAGCCGGCGCAGATCCTCGTTCTGTCCGAAGAAGTTGTCGCGGTTGAAGCGGCCGTCCTTGGCCGCGAAGGTCTGCATCTGGCCGTCGACCGTGTCGCTGAATGCGCGTGCCAATGCCCCGGTGACATCGCGGGCGAACAGGCCATCCCAGTCGCTGCCCCACACCAGCTTGACCACGTTCCAGCCGGCGCCGGCAAAGAGCTTTTCCAGTTCGTCGATGATGCGTCCGTTGCCGCGCACCGGGCCGTCGAGCCGCTGCAGGTTGCAGTTGACCACCCACACCAGGTTGTCGAGCCGCTCACGCGCGGCCAGGGTGAGTGCGCTCATGGATTCGGGTTCATCCATCTCACCGTCGCCGAACACGCCCCAGACCTTGCGGCCTGCGCAGTCGAGC
>JANMZX010000171.1:0-4454 GCA_031383745.1 Rhodoferax sp.
GGGTACGCGACCTACATCAAGGACCGCCTGACCGGATTTGGCGGCGAGAACACCGTGAAGCCGCATCTGGACATGGTGAACCATCCCAATCTGCGCAAGCGCATGGTCGCCTTCACCGGCCCGCAATCCTTCAAGCGCCTGTGCTGCACCGCGCCGGTGACCTTGCGCGACCGCGATGCGGTCCACAAGGACATCGCGACCTTCCAGGATGCATTGAAGGCCGCCCACAACGGGCAACGCCCGGTCGCCGCCTTCATGGACGCCGCCTCGCCGGGCGTGGTGTCGTCGTTCCAGCCCAACAAGTACTACCCGACGCACCAGGCGTATATCGAAGCCCTGGCACTGGCCCTGCAGCCCGAATACGAGGCGATCCACGCGGCCGGATTCATTCTGCAGTTGGATTGCCCGGATCTGGCCATGTCGCGCCACACCGGGTTTCAGGACCTCACCGAAGCCGAGTTCCTGACGCGCGTGAACTTCCACATCGACGTCCTGAACCACACGCTGCGCAACATTCCGGCCAGCGCCATGCGCATGCACGTGTGCTGGGGCAACTACGAAGGCCCGCACGACCACGACATCGGCATCGAGAAGATCCTGCCCATCATCTTGCGGGCCAAGCCGTGCGCCATCTCCTTCGAGGCCGCCAACCCGCGCCACCAGCATGAATGGGCCGTTTGGCGCGATGCGAAGATCCCCGATGACAAGGTGCTGATGCCCGGCATGCTCGATACGTCGACCAACTTCGTGGAGCATCCCGAGCTGATTGCGCAACGCGTCGAACGCTTTGCCGACATCGTCGGGCGCGAGCGTGTCATCGCATCCACCGATTGCGGCTTCGGCACGTTCGCCGGTCACGGCAAGGTGGAGCCGGAAATCGCCTTCATGAAGCTGCAATCGCTGGTCGATGGCGCCGCCATTGCCAGCCAGCGGCTCTGGAAGTGACCCTGCCCGCCACACGCGGGTGACGGCGCACAGCCGCTGCACACTCCGTCGCACATCCGATTCTTTCGCCGCGCGCAACAGTGTGTTGGGCTGCGTGCGGATTCTCACGCGGCCCGATTTCCGGGACAGTCAGGGCACTCGCTGCAAACCCGCAGCGATGTGCACCCCAACCCACCTGGAGCCCCCCATGAGCCGCATCACCCTCATCGACAACCACAACGCCAATACCGACCAAAAGGCGCTGCTCGACACGATCCAGTCCCAGCTGGGCATGGTGCCCAATTTCCTGAAGGTCTTTGCCAACTCGCCGGTGGCACTGAAAGCCTTCCTGGGCCTGCACGGCGTGGCCAACAGCGGCTCCCTGTCGGCCCAGACGCGCGAACGCATTGCGCTCGCGCTGGCGCAGCAGAACTCCTGCGAATACTGCCTGTCGGCCCACACCGCGATCGGCCGCAAGGCCGGCCTGACCGGCGACGAGATGGCCACCAACCGCGCGGGCAGCAGTGAAGACGCCAAGGCAGCCGTCGCCGTGAAGCTGGCGCGCAGCCTGTCCGAGCACCGGGGCGACATCACCACTGCGGAGTTGATCGAAGCACGCGATGCCGGCTACACCGACGCCGACATCGTGGAGATCATCACCCACGTGGGCATGAACCTGCTGACCAACATCATTGGCAAGGCCGGGCGCATCGACATCGACTTCCCCAGGGTCGCGCTGCACGCCGACGCCGTTGCGGCCTGATCGTTTCTGGCCGACGGGCCGCCCGCCGCGGCGACCCGGCAGGCCCGCGCACCGCCAGCGGTGTGCGCCCATCGACCATTCTTTCTTAACTTTTCGAGGTCATTGCCATGAGCCGCGCCTACTCCGACATCGCTTTCACACCCACGGTGCGTGCCGTGCAGACCCGCCTGGGCAGCCGCTCGGGCTACGCGCCACTGGACCACACCGACGACCGGCGCGACGCCCTGGGCGAGGCCGAGGCGGCGTTCATCGAGGCGCGCGACGGCTTCTACCAGGCGACCGTCGGCGAGACGGGCTGGCCTTACGTGCAGTTCCGTGGCGGGCCGGCCGGTTTCCTGAAGGTGCTCGATGCCAAGACCATCGCTTACGCCGACTTTCGCGGCAACGTGCAGTACATCAGTGTCGGCAACCTGAATGGGAATGACCGGGTCTCGATCATCCTGATGGACTATGCGAAACGGCGCCGGCTCAAGATCCTGGGCCGGGTGCGGCTGGTCGACCAGGCGGACGATGGGGCGCTGATGGCCCGGCTCGAGATGCCGCACTACCGCGCCCGCGTCGAACGCGCCGCAGTGGTCACCGTGGAGGCCTACGACTGGAACTGCCCGCAACACATCACGCCGCGTTTTACCGAAGCTGAGATCGCGCAGGCCGTGGCGCCGCTGCATGCCGAGATCGCCAGCCTGAAACAGGCGCTTGCCGACCTGGGTGGCGCGGCGCACCGTTCACCGTGACACCTGGCCCCGTTCGACCTGCCTGTCTCAACCCACCCATGCGCAGGAACATGAACACTGCCCACGAATCCCCCCGCCCGCCCCTGCCGCCCTTCACCCGCGCGGCAGCAATCCAGAAGGTGCGCCTGGCCGAAGACGCCTGGAACAGCCGTGACCCGATCCGTGTGTCGCTCGCCTACACGCCCGACAGCCGCTGGCGCGACCGCAGCGAGTTCCCGCGGGGGCGCGCGCAGATCGTCGAGTTGCTGCAGCGCAAGTGGACCCGCGAATTGGACTACCGGCTCATCAAGGAGTTGTGGGCCTTTGACGGGAACCGCATCGCCGTGCGGTTTGCGTACGAATGGCAGGATGACGCCGGCCACTGGTGTCGCTCCTACGGCAACGAAAACTGGGAGTTCGACGCCCAAGGATTCATGGCGGTGCGCCACGCCAGCATCAACGACACGCCGATCCTGCAGGCCGACCGGCTGTTTCACTGGCCGTCGGGCCGTCGCCCGGATGGGCACGCAAGCCTGAGTGATCTCGGTCTTTGACAGCTCGTGGGGTGCCATACGCACCACCGACACGATGGCGGCATCGCGAAGAGACGCAGGCACCGGTGAAACACCCGTCTTCGAGGATGACCCGCGTTCGGCTTGACGCTTCGCAATGCGCGCGCGGTGCAAGGGCGTAACGTCAGGCACGCTTCCCTTGGCGCCAACCGTAGCCCGACACCCGGATCGAACACCATGATCGCGCGCAGAAACCTCCTCCTGGCGGCACCGCCCCTTCTCGCAGGCGCGGCAACACTGGCGTCCTGCTCCACCGGCGCGGATGCCGAGAGTTACGAGGCGGTGTCGGCCCGCACCTGGCGCCTGGGTGCCCTGCAGGGGCTGGACGGAGCCGCGCTACGCACCGAGCTGGTGCGATACGCCACGCTCGCACCCTCCAGCCACAACACGCAGTGCTGGAAGTTCGCGTTCGAAGGCCCGGGTATCCGCATCCTGCCCGACCTCGCCCGGCGCTGTCCGGCGGTCGACCCCGACGACCACCATCTGTTCGTTTCCCTTGGCTGCGCGACGGAAAACCTGGCCCAGGCAGCGCTGGCGCACGGCTTGAAAGCCGAGGCGGAATTCGACCCGGCGCACAGCGCGGTGCGCATCGCGCTGCAGCCGACAGCGGCAGTCGCCACGCCCTTGTTCAAGGCGATTGCACAGCGGCAATGCACCCGTGGCGACTACGACGGCCAACCCCTGGCGAAGGACGAACTCGCCACACTCGAGCGCGCCGGCAGTTCCGAGCGTGTGCGCCTGTTGTTGCTGACCGAAAAGGACGCGGTCGAGAAGGTGCTCGACTACGTGGTCCAGGGCAATACAGCGCAGATGAACGACCCGGCGTTCGTGTCGGAGCTCAAGGCCTGGATCCGCTACAGCGGCAGCGACGCGGTGCGCCTGGGTGACGGCCTGTTCGGCGCCTCGTCGGGCAACCCGGTACTGCCCGCCTGGCTCGGCAACCTGCTGTTTGGCCTGTTCTTCACGCCCAAGGCCGAGAACGACAAATACGCCAGGCAGCTGCGCAGTTCGTCCGGCGTGGCGGTGTTCGTCGGCCAGGCCGAGGACAAGGCACACTGGGTCGAGGTGGGCCGGGCCTACGAGCGCTTCGCGCTGCAGGCGGCTGCACTCGGCATCCGCAATGCCTTCGTCAACCAGCCTGTCGAAGTGGCGTCGCTGCGGCCGCAGTTCGCCGCTTTCCTGGGCTTGGGAGCACTGCGTCCCGATCTGGTGGTGCGTTTCGGGCGCGGCCCCGCATTGCCGCCGTCACTGCGCCGGCCGGTGCAGTCGGTGCTGGTGTGAGCGCTGCCGACACCCTGGCGGGACAGGCCTGGCATAAGCAGCGGCGTCGTGCAGCATGAAACGACTGCACCTGCTGGCCGTCTCCATCCTGGCTGTCGCGGCGGTACTGGTGGCTGCACAGGTGATTCGATCGCGCTTCGAACACGACCTGGCGTTCGCCGCAGCGCGCGCCGTACAGGGCAGCGAGCTGATCGCCACGCG
>JANMZX010000173.1:0-2828 GCA_031383745.1 Rhodoferax sp.
GGGCAGCATGGCGGTCTCCGTGGCATCGGTGTCGCAGTCGATCGTATCCAGTTCGCGGGCATGTGCGTCCTCACATGGAGGGAGGGCGGCGGTCTGCGGCGACCCTGATGCCCGGTACCGGCCTGCCCACGGCCACTGCCAGGGTGGCCGCCACCCCGGAAGACGCAGGCCACTTCAGGAATGCGCGTCATTTCGCCGGTCGGTCGGCCAGGATCTGTTGCGCCACGATGGCTCGGCAAGCAGCCGTTTGCGGCGGCGTGGCAGGCCAGGCTGTCCGATGTGTAGAACGATCAGCCGGGGCGATCAAAGTGCGCATGAAGGATGGTGCATGATGCGGCGCTTCAAGCGCGTGCGGCCACATTCCCAGCATTGACGGAAAGCTCGATGAACCGGCGCATGCTTTCAGCGAGACAAGGCACTCATCGGTCGACCATGTCCTGCAGTAGCGCGCGGCGCCCCGGCGTCGACCAGCGAGGGGCCGAAGAACATCCGCGACACCCTGGCCTGGGCGGCCGCGGCTTCGCACCGGCTGCACGGGCGCGATGTCGAGTACAGCACCGCGCCGGTCAGCTGCGCCCTTCCCAGACGGCGCTGCGCGTCGCGAATCGCCTCCCGTTCCGCGTGCGCATCGTTATCCTGGTTCTTGATGACGCGGCTCGGGCCTTCACCGACGAGTTGCCCGTCGAGCACGAGCACGGCGCCATAGGCCTGGTCGCCCCAGGACTCGGCCATCTTCTTCATGGCTGCGGCCGCTTCGTACCACTTGCGGTCCGGCAACTCCGGCGCCGTACCCGGCCAAGCCGCGGCCGCTACAGGCAACAAGGCCAGCGCGGCGGCGTTGCCGACGAACTTGCGGCGACTGCTGTGCGACCCGATACCGATGCCGCTACATGGCCCGGGTGCGGTACGGTCTGCGGTCTCAGCCGCTTGGGGCGACAGCGACCTGCCGGGGCTGGTACTGGATGTCACGCTGAGCTCCTTGTGCGGGTGGATGGTGCCTGCGTGAGCTTACACAAGCCGTCCGCCGCAGGGAAGACCCCCACACCGTCCACTTCGGTGCAGTTGCCGACGGCGTTGCATCCGGCGCTGCTCCTTGGCCGAGTGAAGCCCGGGCGCACGGCAGGCGCGGCGTCAGCGAATGCCCGGCAGGGGCTTGCCGCTGGTTCCCCTGGTGACCGGGCAGTTGACGACGATATTCGTGTCGTCGATGGACACCTCGCCGTTGTCCTTGGCGACGAGCAACTGTTCTTCGGACTTGAGTTCGCGCGGGCGCCTTCCCTGCAACCAGCGCACTTCGGCAACGCGCCACAAGGGGCTGTAGCTCGCATCCTTGTTGTCCGGCCCGGCAGGTACCGGCGCCGACTGGAAGATGCTGATCTGCTCACCGCCGGGAAACTTGTACACACGCTCCACCAGGGATGGCCGCCCGTTGCCGCCAAGCGCATCGCGCAGCCGCGGCACGTGGTTGGCGCCCATCATGCGGGCCATTGCAGCGTCGGAAATATCAGTTGTCACATACTCCACAACCAGGCCATCGACCCAGGCCTTGCTCAGTGGCAGGACCGTTTCCGAGCGTCCCACATCGAACACGGGGCTTGCACAACCTGAGAGACAAAGGGCCAACAAGGCGAAAAATAGAATTTTCATCGGTGGAGCAGTTGTTGCTGCCTGGAGCGGATACGACCAGTTTCATTGTCGTGCAAGAGTTCCTGTTGCCTTGGCGCCCGACACGTAACCGGCCATCAACGACGGGCAAACATCGGGGAGATGTTTTCTGTGTCGGCCACCGACCGCGTGGGCCGGGCTCGTCCAACAGCCGGATCAGATCGCGGCTACGCGCGATCTATCCTGATTCGTTAGACCGCACTCTGTTCTTTGGCCTTCAGGCCGGCTGCGCGGTGAACTTGACCCCTAGCGCGCGCTACTTTCATGACCGTTTCGAAGCGCGGCTTCGCGCCAGGCGCCAGAGCCTTGTAGAGACTCTCGCGACCCAGGCCAGCGTCTTTGGCAACCTGCGCCATGCCTTTGGCGCGTGCAACGTCGCTGAGCGCCACCAGAAGCAAGTCGGGGTCGTTGGTCTCAAGCACTGCGGTCATGTACTCGGCGATGGCCTCGTCATTGTCGAGGTATCGGGCTGCGTCAAACGCCACAAGCTTGCGTGGTGTCTTGGCTTTGGTCATAGATCGTCTCCCAGTTCTGCTGCCCACTTCAGGGCATTGCGGATGTCTCGCTTCTGGCTCGACTTGTCGCCTGCGTTGAGCATGACAACAATGACCCGGCCGCGACGGACGAAGTACAGGCGATAGCCAGGGCCATAGTGCACTCTCATTTCGGAGACTTCGCCTTCGATTGTCCGCTAGTCACCAAGACTTCCTGCTTCCGCCTGCCGGAGACGCGCAGCGATCCGTGCCTGCGCGCGCTTGTCCTTCAGGTCGTCAAGCCATTCAACCTAGATTCGGCAGTTGACCGCTGGTTTCCGCTTGCAACTCCATATGAACATTGAGTTTTGTACCCACGACGGCGTTCACCACCTGGGTGAGAGCGCTACGCACCCGATCGAGCCGCGCTGCGGCGCGCTGGCGGCGTTGCTTCTCCTCGCGGGCATGAGCCCTCAGCGTCGTCGCGCCTTGCCACCCCACCCCACCGCCGCCCGCGCGGGCGCGTCCAACTGCCTATTCTTGGATGACACGACTGCACCTGCTGGCCGTCTCCATCCTGGCTGTCGCGGCGGTACTGGTGGCTGCACAGGTGATTCGATCGCGCTTCGAACACGACCTGGCGTTCGCCGCAGCGCGCGCCGTACAGGGCAGCGAGCTGATCGCCACGCG
>JANMZX010000222.1:0-1588 GCA_031383745.1 Rhodoferax sp.
TCCACCGGCAGCTGGATCGCCTGCGGGCACAGCCGGGCGGCCTTCATCAGGCCCATGGCCGAACCGATGCCGAACTGGCGCGCCGCGTAGGTGGCGGTGGTAATGACGCCGCGGCCGACGTAGTCCTTGAGGCGTGCGAAGGCGTCGATGGGGATATAGGCGCGCGGGTTTCCGCTGGCCTGCGCCTCGGGGGACGACTCGAGCTGCGTGAGCGCATCGTCCACCGCCCGCCGCCCGCCGCCGATCACCACCGGCAGGCCCTTGAGCTGCGGGTAACGCAACAGCTCTACCGAAGCGTAGAACGCGTCCATGTCGAGGTGGGCGATGCGGCGGGGTAGGGGAGGCATGATCGATACAGATCGTATTACGCTATATTATCGATATGAACACAGTCACCTTGTCACCGAAGTTTCAGGTTGTGATTCCACTGGCGGTGCGCCAGGCGATGGGGCTGAAGCCTGGTACGCAATTGGTCGTCACCCAGCACGGCAAGGCCATCGAGCTGGTGCCTGTGGCGACGCTGGCCGAACTTCAGGCCGAGCTCAAGGGCTGCGGCAGCGCGCTGGAGGACGAGGCGGAGCGCTTCTGACATGGTCACACGCCGCCGGGTTGCCGGCCAGGGCCCCGTGGTGGTGGACTCGTCATGTTGGCTGGAAGTGTTCGATGGTGGCGCGCGGGCCACGTTGTACCAGGAACAGCTTGCCAGGCCGCAGGCTCTGGTGGTGCCGATCATCACGGTCTATGAGGTGGCCAAGTACCTTGCGCGCGTGAAAGGCGAAACCGCGGCCCTGAGGGCGGCCCATTACATGCAGCAGGGGCGGGTAGTGGACATCGACTGGGCCATTGCGATGGCCGCCGCCGGCAACGGCTTGCCGATGGCCGACAGCCTGATCTACGCGACGGCGCAGGCGCATGGCGCGATGTTGTGGACCCAGGATGCGCATTTTCAGGACATGCCGGGCGTCAGGTTTTTTGCCAAGTAGCCGGCCTGAGTGCATATGCCAGGGGCGGTACGGGTATCGGTCAATGCGCGGCGAGCGCGTAGCGGTCTGCCAGAAGCTGGCATTCGCGTGCCGCAGGCGGCGCAGGGGCAAGTGCATCCAGCGGGCTGGCCGTGCCGCCCGCTGCAACCTTCAACACATGGGTGTAGATCATCGTGGTGCTGACGTCCGAATGGCCGAGCAGCTCCTGCACGGTGCGGATGTCGGTGCCGGATTGCAGCAGGTGGGTGGCGAAGGAGTGGCGCAGGGTGTGCACTGACACAGGTTTGATGATTCGAGCTGCTGCGCTCGCCAACTTGATGGCGCGCTGCAGCCGCTCCTCGTACAGGTGGTGCCGGCGCTCGACGCGGGAACGCGGGTCGACAGAATTCCTGGCAGCCGGAAAAACCCAAAACCAACCCCAACGCCACTCCTTCGCCACCCACCTGCTGCAATCCGGCACCGACATCCGCACCGTGCAGGAGCTGCTCGGCCATTCGGATGTCAGCACCACGATGATCTACACCCATGTGCTCAAGGTCGCGGCGGGTGGCACGGCGTCGGCGCTGGATGCGTTGCCGTTTTCAGACGTTCCCGATCAGGCCCGG
>JANMZX010000278.1:0-3002 GCA_031383745.1 Rhodoferax sp.
TACGGCCGGCACCGCCACGCGTTACCAGCCGGCGCTGCTCACTGGCGCGTCCACGCACCAGCACCTGGCCGAAGGCCTGGCGATCGGCACCCGCTTCCACTCCGCACCGGTGGTCCGTGTGGGCGATGGCAAACAGATGCAGCTTGGCGAGGTCCTGGCGGCCGATGGCCGCTGGCGTCTGATCGCATTCGCAGGGCAGGGCGATGGCGCCGGGCCGGCATCCCGGGTTGGCGGGTGGTGCCACCACCTCGCCGAATCGCCGCAGTCGCCCCTGCGGCGTTACACGCCGGCAGGTGCGGACCCCGATGCCATCTTCGACGTGCGTGCCGTGTTCCAGCAAGGCCATCACCAGCTGGCGATCACTGACATGCCCGAACTGCTGTTCCCCCGCAAAGGTCGCTACGGGCTGCGCGATTACGAGAAGGCGTTTTGCGCGCTTCCTGA
Source organism: Rhodoferax sp. (assembly GCA_031383745.1). Lineage (GTDB taxonomy): Bacteria > Pseudomonadota > Gammaproteobacteria > Burkholderiales > Burkholderiaceae_C > CAISIP01. The sequence continues at coordinate 445 of JANMZX010000278.1, forward strand.
CCCGGCAGAGGGCGCGAGCCAGGACATCTACACCCTGCGTCGGATCGACCGCCGGCAGGGCTGCCTGGTGGTGGTGCGGCCCGACCAGTACATCGCGCACGTGCTGCCGCTGGATGCCGACGACGCACTGGGTTCATTTTTCGGCGGCTTCATGCTGGATGCCTGAAGGCGCCGTCCGCGCTCTGCCTTTTCGCTGATAGCGCTTGGCGCGACCCGGTGTCGTCTGTGCCCAGCGTGTCGTGCGCCTGGCGCGCACAGCGGCGGGCGCGGTCGCGCGCCGAGCGGCTCGGCGATGGCGGCGCGGCTGACGGGCGCAAACCCATTTTCCGGACCATCGATTTTTCTTTCTTTCACCTTGAGGAGACACTCTTGAACAACTTCCACCTGACTACGCTCGGCCTGGCCGCCACCGCCGCCCTGTGCCTGCCCGCGGCGGCCCAGCCAGCCGCCTTCCCGACCAAGCCCGTCACCATCATCACGGCCTTCCCCGCCGGCAGCGGCCCGGACGCCGTGCTGCGCCAGGTATCCGAGAAACTGTCCAGGTTGTGGGGCCAGCCGGTGCTGGTCAACAACAAACCCGGTGGCGGCGGTTTCATTGCCATCGATGCGTCTGCGCGTGCACCGGCCGATGGCTACACGCTGGTGCAGTTCGACAGCGAACACCTGTCCGCCTTGCCGCTCCTGTACAAGGCCAAGGGGTATGTCCCGCTGAACAACTTCGATCCGGTGGCTCCGTTGTTCCGCACTCCGTTCTTCGTCGCCGTCCCCACCGATTCCAAGTGGCAGAACATGAAGGACCTGATCGGGGCCGCCAAGGCAGCGCCCAACAAGGTCAACTTCGGATCCTGGGGCATCGGCAGCCCGGGCCACCTGGGCGGCGAGCAACTGGAACTGCTCAGCGGCATCGAGATGACCCACGTGGCCTACCGCGAGATGTCGCAGTTGTTCACCTCGGTCGGCTCGGGCGAATTGCAGTGGAGCTTTGGCAGCATTCCGTCCAGCCAGGGCATCTACAAGTCCGGCAAGCTGCGCTACATCGCGGTTGCCTCGGCCAGGCGCGTGCCGCAGATGCCCAACGTGCCCACCGTGGCGGAGGCCGGCGGCCCGGCCGGTTTCGAAGTCAACTCGTTCGTGTCGCTGCTTGCGCCCAAGGGCATCCCGGGTGACGTCAAGGCCAGGATCCATGCTGACGTGTTGAAGGTGCTGGCCGACCCCGAGGTCAAGGCCCGGTTCGACACCTTCGCCTTCGAGACCATCACCTGGTCACCTGACCAGATTCGCCAGTACGCGGAAGCCAAGGGCAAGGTCTACGAAGAGCTCGTCCGGCGCAAGAACATCAGTCTCGATTGAGGAGGCTGGGCGAACGCACCGCGCAATGTCGGCGGCGCGGTCCGGTACGTAGATGCACGTAGCTGCGCCGTGCAATTGGCCCCGTTTGGCGCAGCCATGGAGGCCTGACAATGCAGGCATGTGTTCTGATCCCGCCCCTGTACCCGGCCTGATGGCGAATCGATGGGCGCTCGTCCACCGGTCGAGCCGGGCGCCCGATGGTGCATAGGCCCACGCGGGTCTCCAGCCTTTTCAGCCAGCGCTTGCGGGTGCTGGTGCTCGCGGCGGTCCCGCTGCTTTTTGCGATCGCATCGGTTGCCTGGATCGTGCAGCGGCAGTTCGACCTGCTGGCCCAGGAGCAACTGCGCTCAGTCGAGCCGATCCTGCTGCAGGCCCGCAAGGACGAAATCAGACACTTTGTTCAGACCGGCAGGAAGATGGTTGCCGACCTGATCCGGCGCAACGGCGACACGCCACAGACCCGCCTGGAGGCGCGTGAACTGCTGCGGGGCATGGATTTCGGGCAGGACAACTATTTCTTCGTGTACGACCTCACCGGCAGAGGCGTCATGCATCCGAGACTGCCCCGCATGGAGGGTTCCGACTACTGGGAGCTGAAGGACGTCAACGGCGTGCTGATCATCCAGCGGCTGATCGACCAGGCCACCAACGGCGGTGGTTTCGTCGACTTTGTCTGGCACCGGCCATCGACCGGTCTCAGCGAACACAAACTGGGGTATGCCGAAATCATCAGTGAATGGGGCTGGATGATCGGCAGCGGCCTGTACCTGGATGCGCAAGTCGAAACCGAGACCCGGCTGCGGGAATCGATCATGTCCGCCAACCACGCCACCCGCGTCCAGATACTGCAGGTGTCGTGTGCGGCGATCCTGATGGTGTTCGGCGGTGTTTTCACGCTCAACCTGGTGGAACAGCGCAAGGCCGATTCCCAGGTCCGCCAGCTGGCGCAGAAGGTGGTGCAGTCGCAGGAGCAGGAGCGCCGGCGGGTGGCGCGCGAGTTGCACGATGGCGTGAGCCAGTCGCTGGCGTCGGTGAAATTCATGTTCGAGTCGGCCGACGTACAGCTGGACCATGGCCGCACCGAAAAAGCGTCGCTCACGATGAAGGCCGGCATCCGGCAGCTGATCGACACCTTGAAGGAGGTACGGACCATGTCCCATGGCTTGTACCCGACGATCCTCGATGACGAAGGCCTGGGCTCGGCGATC
>JANMZX010000373.1:0-2731 GCA_031383745.1 Rhodoferax sp.
CAACGGGACGGCAACCGGGCAATCTGTCGCGCACCTTGAAAACAATGTCGCGCTACGGACTGGTGGACCTCCAGCGTGAAAGGTCCCGCGTGCGGCCGGTCGTGACGGCGACCGAGTTCCGAATCCTCGCGGCCGCTTGACGCTGTGTGGGCACCTTGTTCGCGACGCAATCACTGCAGTGCATCGGAGCCGGGCCGGCGTGGGTCATTCCTTCATTGGTTTGATACCAATCGTATCGATGCTGGGTTTGCATTGTCGGAATTGCGTAGGGAACCGGCCGACCGGATCGAGGAACTGCTTCCTCAATACTGGGGCACGCAGGGCTGAATCAAACCATCTGCACCAACGGGGTGCCACTCGCGGACACTTACAGTGCAAGTGGCGGCATCGGCTGACAGGGGCGCGGCATGATTTCCGATGGCAACCAAGTGTGGGTGTGACACCCTGACAACATGCCGCTTCTTGCCCGCCCGACCGCGCTGATTCTCAAGCACCCTGGAGCCTTTGCCCTACGGACCCTCACGGGCTTTCGGGCCAACCAGGGCTTGTTACTGGCGGGCGCAGTGGCCTACTACGCCTTGTTGTCCATAGTGCCGCTTCTGATCCTGACGGTTATTGCGCTTTCGCATTTCGTCGACCAGGGCGCCTTGCTGCAGACCCTGGGCCACTACCTGGAATGGCTGGTACCCGGACAGTCCAAGGCCATCGTGGCAGAGTTGGCCAACTTCCTGGCTCACCGCGAAGTGTTGGGATGGATCTTGCTGGGTAGCATGTTGTTCTTCAGTTCGCTCGCTTTTACGGTACTTGAGAATGCCATGTCGGTGATTTTTCACCATCGTGTGGCGGTGCGGCGGCGCCATTTCCTGGTGTCGGCAGTGATCCCGTATGTCTACATTCTGTCGCTCGGGCTCGGGCTGCTGCTGGTGACACTGGTGTCGGGCAGCCTGCAGGCGATGGGCCAGAAGGATGTGGACTTGCTGTGGCGCAGTTGGTCGCTTGATGGCCTGTCTGGCGTGTTGCTGTATCTGCTGGGCTTTGCCGGCGAGGTCTTCGTGCTCACCTCCGTGTATCTCGTGATGCCGGTTGGCCGTCTGTCCGTGCAGCATGCATTGCTCGGGGCGGTGGCGGCGGCATTGTTATGGGAGTTTTCTCGCCATGCGCTGGTGTGGTATTTCACCACCCTGTCCCAGATCGGCACCGTTTACGGGTCGCTCACCACGGCCATAGCGGTGTTGTTGAGCCTGGAGGTCGCCTCAACCCTGTTGCTGCTGGGCGCGCAGGTGATTTCGGAATACGAACGCTTGTCGGTCGAGGTGCTGGACGCTGCGCCCAAACCCTTCACCACATCTGCGTTGAAAGACGCCTGACGGCCTTGCAGCGGCGCCGTGCGGTTACCCCCCGATCAGACCGTCGCAGGAACCGTCAGTGCAGCCCCATCCGCGACGCCCAAAGCCCAGTCTTGCCACTGCTCGGCGTAGTTTCGGGTGATGGCCGGTGCGTCGGCTGACAAATGGCCCATCGTTGCCGCGACCATGCCGCGAATGTGTGCAGCGACGTGCGCTTCATCGGCGCCGTCGGACATTTCCGCGATCGCAGCAAGGTTCTCGGCCTTGGCCTGATCGGTCATCGCGTGCAATGCGGCCGCCGCTTCTTTTGCATATGAGGGAAGGGCCATGGTGGCGGTTTCGGTGGTCATGTGTGGCCCTCGGTGATGGTTGTGGCATGGTCGCCACGACAGGCGAGGACAGGCGAGCAGTCGTTGCTGCCGGAAAAGAAAAAACCCACCATCCTGCGACGGTGGGTTTTTGAATTTGGCTCCTCGACCTGGGCTCGAACCAGGGACCTACGGATTAACACGATGACCCACTCGCGGCGATGCGGGTTGTAAGGCGAAGATCGGCAAGGCGTTTTCGGCGTGGCCAATGGCTGGGGCCGGTCGACCGAGCCTATTCCGAACCTCTATGGTGAACCGATCGTGGGGGTTGCGGAAAACGCGAACAAGATCAACGAGTTGCCGGAAACTGCCGCCGAACTGGGACCGAGCATCGATGCTCGTGGTCGTCGCCGGGCCAGTCGCATGTGGGGCTGTGCCATGTGGAATCACCGCATTGCAGCCGTTCGCTGACCACCTGCGGCGCTCAGTTGCCCCTGTCAGGGTGCGAACTGGCCAGCACGCGCGACCGCGTTCAATAGACTGATTGCGGTCCTTCGAAAAGTCTTATTGAGCCGACCAGCCTCGGCCGTGAGCTGAAGGTCAGTCTTGGCAAAAGCAGCCACTCATTCACTGAAGTTGCAGCCGAGAATTCGGAAGCGTCTTAGTTCCCGAGTGCAGCGCCGATCTCACTGGTCCACTCAGCCCACTGTCGCAAGGCGGTCCCGCAGCGTCTTTGCGATCCTTCGGACCATTTCGCGCCAAATCTCTCGGCGAGTTCGCGACCCAGCTCCAGGCCCGACACGCTTCCTTTCACGCGCAGCAGCTCCGTGGCAACGGAAACAGTCGGCGTCGCCCGTGCTCGCCGCGCCACAATACGTTCTACGTCGGCTGTAGGCACGCAAAGCAGCGATTCTCCGTCTGCCCGCATCAAACCAAGCTTGATCAGCACGTAGCACGTGTTCCGTCCGTGTTTGACTTCCATAGTGGCACGAGTCACGGGACCTGCGCACAGCGACCGAAACCCCTCCACAACCTTGCTAGGTGGAGCTTCGCCAAGAAAATAATCCGAATGCCGCG
>JANMZX010000380.1:0-13965 GCA_031383745.1 Rhodoferax sp.
TTTCTCGCGGCTGCTCGCAGCCCGCCCCGACGACGCCGGGGCCAACTACCACTATGGCCAGTTTCTGGCGAGCAGCGGGCGCGGCAAGCAGGCCCTGCCCTACCTCGGCAAGGCGCGCGACAGGGGCGTGGTGCCAGCGCTCTATGCACTCGGCATGGTGCATCTGACACTGGGGGACAAGCCCAGGGCGCTGGCGCTGCTGGGCGAATATCAAAAAGCCGAGCCAAGCGACCAGAATGTTGGCAAACTCATGCAGGGGATTCGAGAGGGGAAGGTGGGGGTGGAGTCTGTGAGGGCAAAGGAATGAAATCGATACACACGTACATAGCGTCATCTGTCTTACTGCTGTTCGGATGTACCGGCGACGCACCGCCGACAGTAGGACCAGATGCAGAGGTGGTGAAGTTAGTGATGTTCTACAGCGACGGCGATTGGGATTGGAAGCGCGTCGGCAACTGGGCGTTGATCAATACGGGCGAACTGCTGCAGGTACAACGTCGCACGATCCAACCGAGCGCAAATCTCGTAACTGGGGAGTGGAACAACAGATTTCTTCCTGCAGTTGAAGCGCCACCGCAGCAAGGCACGAGCGAAATGCGACTTGACCGCGCCAAAGGAGTGCTATGCCTCGGCGGAAAATGTGGTGCTTTGTACTCAATATGTCCGCACCCAACGCAACAACGAAACGGGAAGAAGTGCACAAATTTTGGCCTGAACTAGGGACCCAAGAATGCCAACCATCGGAATTCGCATTGTTTATGCAGGCAACTCCAGCGTGCCTGGACACATGTATGTCGCATTTAGGGGTGACGATGGCTCCATCACCACTTTCGGCCATTTCCCTCTGACGAAGCTTGAGGGCGTGCTAGGCGGACGCGGTGGAGTTCAAGTCAACGTAGATCGTACGGATCATGAACTTCAGGCGGGTGCTCCCGGCACCAATGGTGTTCCAGACGTGTCGTTCGACTTCCCCGTATCACAAAGCCGCTTCCAGAGAGCCCTGGACTATTCATGGGCAGCCGCAGCGCAAGCTGGCAATCCAAAGCTCCCATGGGGGCAATATCACGCACTGTACCTTTCGTGCGTCGATTTCACTTGGAACGTAATGCGAGAGGGAGGGATTGACGGCAGCACGTGGTTCGAAGGGTTGGCATTGCCAGGTTGGAACCGTAGCTCTGTTGAAAACGCGTACTTTGACTACTTCCGTCGGCCCGAATTCAACAAAGAATCGCGAAGTATTCCCAATCCGGTTTCGACGCAGTATCTGGCATCTGCCGCCACCCGCCCCGCCATCCTCCGCGATCCGCTGGCCATCGACCTCGACGGCGATGGCATCGAAACTGTTGGTGCAAGCGCCAGCCCGGTGCTGTTCGACCACAACGCCGACGGCGTGCGCACCGGCACGGGCTGGGTTCGCGGCGACGACGCCTGGCTCGTGCTCGACCGCAACGGCAATGGCCTGATCGACTCGGGGCGCGAGTTGTTCGGCGCAGACACGGTGATGTCTGGCACGGTGGGCGTGAACGCCGTCTACGCCAGCACCGGCTTCGAGGCCTTGCGCACGGTGGACAGCAACGGCGACCGGGTCTTCAATGCACTGGACAGCGCCTTTTCCCAGGTGCGCCTGTGGCAGGACCTGAACCAGGACGGCATCAGCCAGGCCAATGAGCTGTTCACCCTGGCGCAAAAGGGCGTGGCGAGCATCTCGCTGAACGCCGGCAACACCGTCACCAACCTGGGCAACGGCAATGTCGTCAGCGGCACGGCCACGGTGACGCGCAGCAACGGCAGCACGACGCTCGCGCAGGCCGTCGGCGTTGGCAGCGACACGGCTGCCGTCAACCTCAACCTCACCAGCAATCCGTTCTTTCGCGCGTTCGATACGCCGGTCATGCCAACCGCCGTTGCCTCGGCGCTGCCCGAGATGCGTGGCAGCGGCTGGGTGCGGGACCTGCGCGAGGCCATGAGTCTGGGCTCGGCCGCGTCGGCGGCGCTGGCGGCCAAGGTGCAGGCGTTTGCAGCTGCCACCACCAGGGATGCACAGATGGGTCTGGTCGATGACCTGCTGCGGCTGTGGGCGGAAACCAACCAGACCCAGTCGCCGGGCCCGGTGAACGACCCGCGCCGCAGATTCGCGGTGTCCGGCGACGCCACCTCGTCGGCCCGGCTGCAGCAGGCAATTCCGGTGCTGGAGGTGTTCAATGGCATGCGGGTAGCCGATGCCGGCATGCAGGCTCCGGGCGTGGCGCCGGGTGTCGACGGCTTGCCCGTGACCACCTACACGCTGTTTGCCGCCCAGGTGCCTGCCATGCTGGCAGCGTATGACGCCTTGCGGCAATCGGTGTACGGCGCACTGGCATTGCAGACCCGGCTGGCGCCCTACCTCGATGCCGTGGCATTGACCATCGACAGCACGGGCATTCGTTTCGATACCTCTGCGCTGGACGCCCTGTCGCAGACTCGGGCCGCCAGCGATACCTACAACACCGTTTCGGACTTGCTGGATCTCAAGCGCCATGCTGGCGACACGGCACGCTCCATCGGCTGGGAGCCCTGCCGGGCCCTGGCGGCAATCCTCGAATCAAGTGTGGTCACGCCCGCGCTCCAGAACCTGCTGGCGACCGAGCGCATCGTGGTGGTGGGCAGCGGCGGCACCAACCTGGCGGTGGCCAGCAGTACCGGCGCGGTGGTGCTGGGCAACACAGGCGCCAATGCCTTGACCGGAGCGAACGGCGATGACGCGCTCTACGGACTGGATGGCAACGACAGCCTGCGCGGCGGCGCTGGAACCAACCTCCTCGAAGGAGGCAATGGCAACGACACGCTGACGGCCGACGGTGGCAGCAACACCTTGCGCGGCGGCGCCGGTGACGATGTGCTGACGGCTGTGGCCAACTATTCCAGCAACAATCTGTTTGAAGGCGGCGCCGGCAACGACACGATCACCGGCTCCTACCTCAGTGACACCTACCTGTTCAATCCGGGGGACGGCCAGGACACGCTGCAGGAGGCGAGTTATGGCTATGCGAACTCGGACACCCTGCGGTTCGGCGCGGATGTGTCGCCAGGTGACGTACGCCTGACGCGCTCGGGCCTCGACCTGGTGTTCAGCCTGGCCAACAGCACCGACCGCATCACCGCCAGGAGCTGGTTCGCCATCGGCAACGCGGCCCATATCTACCAGATCGAGCAGGTGCAGTTTGCCGACGGCAGCACCTGGAGCAACACCGACATCAACACCCGCGTGCTGGATGTTGCCGGCACCGCCGGCGCCGACACCATGGCCGGCGTGGAGGGCTACACCGATGTGATCCATGGCCTGGACGGCAACGACCGCCTGAGCGGCCTGGGCGGCGGCGACCGGCTGTATGGCGATGGCGGCGACGACACGCTGAGCGCCAGCGGCAACAACAACCTGCTCGATGGCGGCAGCGGCAACGACACGCTGGGCATCAGCGGCTCGCAGGTGGTGTCGGGCAACACCTTTGTCGGCGGCGCTGGCAACGACACCCTGACGGGCTCGTACTACAGCGACACCTATGTGTTCAACGCCGGGGACGGCCAGGACACGATCTGGGAGGCCAGTTACGGCTACGCCAACACCGATGTGCTACGCCTGGGGGTGGGCATCTCGGCGGGAGACGTCCTGCTGCAACGCTCCGGGCTGGACCTGGTGTTCCGCTTCAATGGCGGCAGCGACCAGATCACGGCAAGCAACTGGTTCGCCGTCGGCAACGCCCCCGATATCTACCAGATCGAACAGGTGCAATTTGCCGACGGCTTGGTATGGAGCAACAGCCGCGTCACGGCCGGCGTCCTGAGCGATATCGTCGGAAGCGCGTCGCTCGACACCCTCTCCGGCAGCGCCGCATCCGACCGCCTGCTGGGGCTCGAAGGCGATGATGTGCTTTACGGTCTGGCCGGCCACGACCGTCTGAACGGTGGTGACGGCGCCGACACGATGGTGGGGGGCTCCGGCGACGATGTGTACGCGGTGAACTCGGAATCCGATGTGGTCACCGAACTGGCCGGCGAAGGACGCGATGCGGTCCGCAGCGGCATCACCTTCACGCTGCCCACCCATGTGGAGGACCTGGTGCTCGCCGGTACCACAGCCATCAACGGCACCGGAAACAGCCTGGCAAACCTGCTGGCCGGCAACACCGCCGCCAACACGCTGGACGGGCTCCTGGGCGCTGACACCCTGATCGGCGGTGGCGGCGACGACGTGTACCTGGTCGACGACGCTGGCGACCAGGTGATCGAGTTGGCGGCCCAGGGAACCGACCGTGTCGACAGCGCCATCACCTGGACACTCGGCGCCAACCTGGAACATCTGACGCTCACGGGAGCCGAGCCCACCAGCGGCCGTGGCAACGCGCAGGACAACCTGATCATGGGCAACAGCGCCTCCAACCTGCTTGACGGAGATGCAGGCAACGACACCTTGCGCGGCGGGATGGGCGACGACAGCCTCAGCGGCGGTGCAGGAGACGACGCGCTGTCGGGTGGCCAGGGCAACGACAGCCTGCTCGGAGGGGCGGGCAACGACAGCCTCACAGGCGGTGCTGGCGACGACGCATTGTGGGGTGGCACGGGCAATGACAGCCTGTCGGGCGTGGGCGGGAACGACCGCTACTACTGGGGCCTGTCAGAGGGTACCGACACACTCCTGGATCTGGACTACACCGCCGGCAATCTCGATACCGCCACACTCGGGCCGGGTATCGCGGCCGGCCAGGTGTGGTTTCGGCGCCTGGGCGACAACCTGGAAATCAGCGTGGCCGGTGCGACGGACAGCCTGACCGTCAACAACTGGTATCTCGGCGACCAGTTCCACGTCGAGGAGTTCAGGACCAGCAGCGGCCAGACCCTGCTGGACCGCCAGGTGCAGAGCCTGGTCGATGCGATGGCGGGTTTCACCCCGGCTTCGGCGTCGACCAGCACCGGGGCGCCCTCCTACTTCCAGACCGTGCTGGCGCCACTCATCGCGACGACGTGGCATTGACCGGCGCGCCTGGCGTGGTGGCCTGTGCGATCATCGACAGGCGATTTTCCGAACCCGCCTGCATGCCCACACTGCCCGCTGTCATCGACGTCGAAGCCTCCGGCTTCGGCAAGGGCAGCTATCCGATCGAAGTGGGGTTCGTGCTTCCCGATGGCGCCATGTACTGCAGCCTGATCCTGCCACCTGCCCACTGGCAACACTGGGACCCAAAGGCGCAGGCGGTGCACCACATCACGCGGGACGCGCTGCTGGCGCATGGCAGACCAGCCCCCGAAGTGGCGCAGACACTGAACCAGCGGTTGCACGGCCGCACGCTGTATTCCGATGGCTGGGCCAACGACTACAGCTGGCTCGGCCTGCTGTTCGACGAGGCCAGCATGGCGCCCGCCTTCAAGCTCGACAACCTGCGCAGCCTGCTCGACGAGCGCCAGGCCGACGCCTGGCATGCCTGCAAGGAAACGGTGCTGGCCGAACTGCAGCTGCCGCGGCACCGCGCCAGCACCGATGCCCGTGTGCTGCAGCTCACCTTCGCGCGGCTGGCCGGCGCGGCACCCTCAGCCAGCCAGTGACACCAGGGCGCGCAGCACGGTGACCAGCGCGACGAGTGCCAGCAGGTTGAGCACATGGCGGCGGAACTGCTGCGGGGCGACACCCGCGAAGGAGCGCTGACCGACCCAGACGCCAGCCAGCATCGCCGGCAGCAGGCACGCAGCCCAGAGGAAGGTCTCCCGCCCCAGCAAGGCGTTGTCCGACTGTGCACCCGCGGGCAGGAAGCCGGCCCACGCCAGTGCGTACAGGTCGGTGCCCAGAAACAGCACGATCAGGGTGGCGCGCAAGCGCTGCGGCTCCATTCTTGCGGCATTGAAAACCACCGCCACCGCCATGCCACCGATGGCCGCAACGCCGTTGAAAAATCCCGATACCACCCCAATGGCCAGGCCGACCAAGGGGGTGGGCGCCAAGGCCAGCCGCATGTCACGCCGCGAGGCCAGCGCCGCGATAAGCAACATCGAGCCGATCAACAGGCGCAGCGGCCCTTCGGGAACGAAGGCCAGCACCCAGACACCGAACGGTATGAACACCACATTGCCCAGCGCAAGCCAGGCCATCCAGCGCCAGTCGACGCAGGGCCAGGCGCCGCGCAACAGCGACACGCTGGCCAGGATCTCGAGCACGAATATCGGCGGCACCACCCGCGCTGGCGACACGAACAGCGACAACGCCGCCACACACAGGGCCGAAAAGCCGAAACCGGAAAACCCGCGCACCACGCCGGCCAGGAAAACCACCACCAATCCGGTGGCAATCAGGAGCGGGGGCGGCTGGCTCAAGGCAGCAGGTCGAGCAGCTTAAGGCGCTGCACCTTGCCGGACGGGCCGCGCGGCAGGTCGGCCACGAGCCGGATGACCTTGGGTGTCTTGTAGCGGCCGAGCTGCTCCAGGCAGAACGCACGCAGGCTCTCCTCGTCCACCGTCTGGCCCGGGCGCGGCACCACACACACCATGATCTCCTGGCCGTAGTGGCGATCCGGTATGCCCACAGCGGCCGCGTCGAGCACACCCGGGTGGCGCAGCAGCGCTTCGTCGATCTCGCGCGGCGCGATGTTCTCGCCGCCCTTGATGATCAGTTCCTTGATGCGGCCGGTGACAAAGAAGAAGCCGTCGCTGTCGCGGTGCCCGAGGTCGCCGGTACGCAGCCAGCCGTCAGGCGTGAACGCGGCGCGTGTGGCCTCGTCGTTCTTGTAATACCCGCGCATCACGTTGGGGCCGCGGATCGCCACCTCGCCGGTCTGCCCGTCGGAGACCGGCGCGCAGCTGGCATCGATGACCCGCGCCTCGCAGCCCGACGCACGGCCGACGGCGCCGAGCTTGCGCCGGGCCGGATCGAGCGGGTTGGAGAACGAGGGGGCGACGGTTTCGGTCAGGCCCATCGTCTCGATGATGCCGATGCCGAACTTGTGCTCGAACGCGCGCAGATGCTCCGGTGGCAAGGCCGCCGACGCCGATCGGCAAAAGCGGATGCCGGCGGTCTGTTCGCGCGGCGGCGTCGCACCCTCGAGCAGGTAGGAGATCATGGTCGGGACGACATTGATCCAGGTGCACCGGCAGGTGGCGGCCTGCGCCCAGAACCGTGCCGCGGAGAACTTCGCCGGCATCGCCAGGCTGCCGCCGTGCGCCAGCGGCGACAACATCGTGACCGCAAACGCATTGATGTGATACAGCGGCAACACGGCCAGCACCCGGTCGGTGGGCTGCAATGCATGTTCGACGCCGATGGCCGCCGCGTTCGCCGCCAGGTTGCCCTGGGTCAGCATCACGCCCTTGGGCACGCCGGTGGTGCCGGAGGTGTACATCAGCAGCGCCAGCGCGTCGGCCACCGGCGGGCGCGGCAGGGGTTCGGCCATGGCGGCGAAGTCGGGCAGGCGGGTGGCATCCGGGTCGAGCACCAGTACCTGCACCGAACGATCGATCCGCGCCAGCATCCCACGCACCGCCTCTTCCCATTCCGGGCTCACCACGACCAGGGTGCAATCGCTGTGGCCCAGAACATACCGCATCTGGTCGGGTTGCGACAGCAGGTTCACCGGGTTGACACACCAGCCGCCGGCCATCGCACCCAGCAACAGCCGCAGGGTCATCAGCCCGTTGGGCATGACCAGCGACACGGTCTCGCCCGGCCGCGCCCCGCGCGCCTGCAGCAGCCCGGCCACCTGCCGGCAGGATCGTGCCAATGTGGCAAAGGTGATCGGATGGAGGCCGTCGCCATCCACGGCGTACACCGTGTCAGGCCGCTCGCGCGCGTTGTGCTCGACCAGCTCGCGCACGGTGGTGCAGGTGCTGCTCATGCCAGCCCCTCCCCGTCTCGCGCTGCGGCCCAGGGGCAGGCGGGGTGGTGCGGCGCGGCGCTCACAAGCAGTTCTCCATGGCGCGCACGACGGAATTCCTGTGTGGGAATGGCCCGGCGCGGCTCGCTGGACTGCCTTGGCCCTGACGGGCTGCGGTGCGAGCTCGCTGCGGGGGGGCCGGCACGGCGATCATGCCCGTCCGAACCTGTCGAAGAAGGTTCCGAAGATCTCCTGCTCGGTGGGCACACGTTCCGCGATCGGCCGCGACACCCGGGTGATGTTGAGGTAGTGCCGGTAGTTCATGTTGTCGGAGAAGTTGTTCTTGCCCCAGGTGCCGCACCCCATCGACAACGAGAACGGCAGGCCGTTGTCGAAACTGCCGCCGGTGGCGATGCAGTGCGCCTGGTCGACGATGACACGCGACACCGGCAGATGCAGGCCCAGTTGCAGGGCGCGGTCCGCGTCGGCACTGTGCAGCCCCACCGAATGGCCGGCACCCTGGTAGGCATAGATCGCCTCCACCACCTGCATCGCCGCGGCGAAGTCGCGCGCCCCGTACAGCGCCAGCACCGGACACAACTTCTCACCCGAAAACGGGTGCGCGTCGCCGAAGCCGTCCTCGTCCACCAGCAGCATGGTGGGGGACTGCGCGGCAATGCCGGCAAATCCGGCGCGTTGCGCCACGACGGTGGCGGACTGGCCGATCACCGCCGGCGAGAGTTTGCCCTGCGGCCACATCAGCGCCTGCAGCTGCGACTTCTGGCCGGCGTCGAGCAGCACCGCGCCGCGCGCGCACAGCGCGGCGATCGCCTGCTGCCGGATCGCGTCGACCAGCACCAGGCTGTTTTCGGACGAACAGCTGGTGGCGTTGTCGAAGGTCTTGGAGCGCAGGATACGGTCCGCTGCCAGTTCGACGTCGGCCGTCTCGTCGACGATACCCGCCACGTTGCCGGCGCCCACGCCGAACGCAGGTGTGCCGCTGGCGTAGGCGGCCTGCACATTGGCCTGCGAGCCGGTGGCAACCACCAGGTCGCACTGGCGCATCAGTTCCAGCGTCGACGCCTTGCTCACCGGCGAGGGCAGCAACTGCACCAGGTCGCGCGGCGCGCCTATGCGGTCGAACTGCGCATGCACGAAGGCCACCAGCCGTTCGCAGGTGGACCAGCCCTTGGGTGACGGCGCCACGATCACCGCGTTGCGGCCCTTGAGCGCGTTGATGATCTTGTTGGCCGGGGTGGCGCCCGGGTTGGTCGATGGCGTCACCGCACACACCACCCCCACCGGACGAGCGATCTCGGTCAGGCCGCGGGCCGGGTCCTGCGCGATCACGCCGACCGACAATGCACCGTGCAGGTCGCGCAGCAGGCCGAAGGTCTTGCGGTGGTTCTTGCGCACCTTGTCCTCGACGTTGCCGATGCCGGTGTCGGCCACCGCGAGTTCGGCCAGTTCGCGGTTGCGGCCCGGCTCGATGATGGCCCAGCCGGCGGCGGCGACCAGTTCGTCGACCCGTGCCTGGTCGTAGGTGTCGGCCACGCGTTGCGCGGCGCGCGCACGGGCAACCAGGGCAGCCACCAGGCCCTGCATGTCAGGCGATGCGGTGGCCATGTCAGTCGGCCTTGATGTTGGCATCCTTGGCCAGCTTGGCCCATTTGGGCAACTCGGCGGCGACGATCCGGCCCAGTGCGTCGGCGCTGCCACCCACACCTTCCGCCCCCTGGGCCAGCAGCTTGTCGCGGATCGCGGGTTCGGCCACGATGGTGTTGAGCGCCCGGTTCAATCGCTCGATCACCGGCCGGGGCGTCTTCGCGGGGACGAACATCGCATACCAGGAGTCGACCTCGAAGTCGGCGATGCCGGCTTCCTGCATCGTCGGCACGTCCGGAAATGCCGCGCTGCGCTTGAGCGTGGACACGCCGAGCGCCTTGAGCTTGCCGGCCTTGACAAACTGGGCCGCAGCGGGAATCGACACCCACAGCAGCGGCACCTGCCCGCCCATCACGTCGGTCACGGCCGGACCGCCACCACGGTACGGGATGTGGGTCATCTGGGTGCCGGTGCGCAGCTTGAGCAGTTCGCCGGCCAGGTGGCCCGGCGAGCCGTTGCCCACCGATGCATACGACAGGCTGCCGGGTTTGGCCTTGGCCAGTGCAACCAGCTCGGCGACGGTGTTGGCCGGCACCTGCGGATGGGCCACCAGGATCTGCGGCAACGAGGCCACGGTGCCCACCGGCTCGAAATCCTTGACGGTATCGAAACTGAGCTTCGGAAAGATGGCCGGGTTGATGGTGTGCGAACTGAGTGTGAAGAGCACCGTATAACCGTCGGGCTGGGCGTGCGCAACGATTTCGCTGCCGACCGAGCCTCCCGCACCACCCTTGTTGTCGATCAGGACCTGCTGGCCCAGCAACGCCGAGAAGCGCTCCTGCACGATGCGCGCGATCACATCGGTGCCGCCGCCCGGCGGGTACGGCACCACGAACTTGACCGGCTTGTCGGGGTAGGCGCCGGCTTGCGCGAGCGCGGACAGCGGATGCGCGCTGGCCAGCGCGGCCAGTACGGCAGAGGCCGCCAATTGGCGGCGGCGCAGGGAAATCGTCATGCTTGTCTCCTTCTGGATGGGTTTGGATCGATCGATTGGGGGGATAGCCGTGTCAGGGTGGCCAGGGCCGGCCGGCATCCCAGGGTCTGGCTGGCATCGCGGGCGCAGGCCACGACCTGCTCGCCGAATGTCCGTGCCTGCACGCGCGAAAAGCGGATCGCCGGCACACTCATGCCGACCGCAGCCACCGGCAATCCGCGGGCATCGAATACCGGCGCGCCCACGCCACACACGCCCAGGCGCCACTCCTCGCGGTTTTCGGCCCAACCGCGCAGGCATGCACGCTGCAGGTCGGCCTGCAGCGCGCGCGCGTCGGTGATGCTGTGGGGGGTGTGTGCCTGCATGTCACCCAGCAGTTCGTGCAGGTCCTGGTGGTCATGCGCCTGCGCGGCCAGCAGGGCCTTGCCGGAGGCCACGCAATGGGCCGGCGCCCGCCCGCCGATGCGGGAATACGCAGCCACCGGCAGCGGGCTGTCGAACTTGTCCAGGTAGACCACCTGCGCGCCTTCGAGCACCGTGAGGTGGATCGTCTCGCCGCTGGCCTGCGCGAGTGCCGCCAGATGCGGCCGCACCAGGCCCCGGGTGTCGCTGGCGGCCTCCACCAGCGTGCCCAACTCGAACAGGCGCAGGCTCGCACGGTAACTGGCGTTGTCCCGGTTCTGCACCGCCCATCCGCATTCCACCAGGGTTTGCAGGGTGCGGTGCGCGTTGCTGCGCGCCAGGCCCAGCGCCTGGGCCACGTCGACCAGGCGGCACTCCCCCGGCTGGCGTACCAGCCAGTCTAGAACCGCAAGGCCTTTGGCGAGGGTGGTGTCCATGTCGGCGAAAAGGAAGGAGTTCCATTATTCGGAACAACGTTTGACTATCTGAAATCATTGTAGACACACCACCGGCGGCCGGTCAATCCGGGTTCGCCCTGAAGGATCGCCAGCCCGGTGCACCTGCTCGGCCGCGCCAGCGGCATCATCGGCCGGCCGCGCGCAGTGTGCGGCTGAGCAGCATCACCGGCAGCAGCCCCACCAGCACCAGCGCCAACGAGGGCAGCGCTGCCTCGCCCAGGCGCTCGTCGCGCGCCAGCTGGTAGGCCACCACCGCCAGCGTGTCGGAATTGAAGGGACGCAGCACCATGGTGGCGGGCAACTCCTTCATCACGTCCACAAATATCAGCAGCGCCGCCGCCGCGGTGGAGCGCCGCAGCAGCGGCCAGTGCACGCGCGCCATCAGCCCGATGCCGGCCACGCCCAGCGTGCGCGCGGAATCGTCAAAACTGGCCGGGATGCGCGTGTACCCGCTTTGCACCGACTGCAGCGCCACGGCGCAAAAACGCACCAGGTAGGCCCAGACCAGTCCGGCCGAGGTAGCGGTGAGCCAGAACCCCACACCCCACTGCGGTGCCGCTGCCTGCAACCAGCCCACCGGCAACAGCAGGCCGACCACGATCACCGCACCCGGAACGGCATACCCGAGGCCAGCCAGCTGCACCACGGCGCGCGTGACGCGGTCGGCGCGCCGGCGCAGCGCAAACGCCAGCAGCAGCGCAATCGCCACCGACAGCACGGCCGTGACCACGCCCAGGCGCATGCTGTTCCAGGACCACTCGACAAACCGCGACCACTGCAGGATGTCCCAGTCGGCCGCCAGCGGCCGCAGCATGAACACCAGCGGCAGCACGAACCCCGCCAGCACCGGAATGCTGCAGACGAGCCAGGCCAGCCAGCGGGCGCCACCCTGCAGCACCACCGCGCGTGCCTCCCGGCTGCCGGCGCGGGCTCCGCGGCCGGTCACAAAACGCATGCGGTGCTGCGCCCGCCGCTCCAGTTGCAACAGCACCACCACCAGCACCAGCAGCATGGTGGCCAGCTGCGCGGCGGCGATGCGGTTGTCCATCGCCAGCCAGGCCTTGTAGATGCCGGCGGTGAAGGTCTGGATGCCGAAATAACTCGACACGCCGAAATCCGCCAGGGTTTCCATCAGCGCCAGCGCGACGCCCGCGGCCACCGCCGGACGGGCCAGCGGCAGTGCCACCGTCAGGATGCGGCGCGGCAAGGGCGCTCCGAGCATCCGCGCAGCCTCCATCAGGTGCGAGGCGCGCTCGCTCAGTGCGCTGCGCGCCAGCAGGTACACGTAGGGGTACAACGCGAAGGTGAACACCCACACGGCCCCACCCAGGCTGCGCACCTCGGGCAACATGCGCCCCTGCAGGCCGGTCCACACGCGCAACTGCGACTGCAAGGGCCCGCCGAACTGCAGGAAGTCGGTGTACGCGTAGGCCACCACATACGCCGGCATGGCCAGCGGCAGCAGCAGGGCCCACTCGAAACTGCGCCGCCCGGGAAATTCGAACAGCGTCACCGCGGCCGCCGTCGACGCGCCCACCAGCACCACACCCAGCGCCACCTGCACACACAACAGCAGCGTGGTGAGCAGGTAGTCCGGCAGCACCGTGGCGGCCATTTCGCGCAGGATCTGTGCCGTGGCCGCGTCCCACTGCGCCCAGGACGCCAGCACCGCGATCACCGGCAGGCACAACAGCGCTGCAAACACCACCAGGGCGGATTGTTGAAGCCGGCGCAGCGGCATGGGCAGACCGATCAGGACCAATGTAAATGAGAATTGTAGTCATCTAGAATGGTCTGCATGTTTCTCGAAGTCGCCCAGCTCCAGGTGCGTTATGCCGCCGGCAGCCGTGCTGCGGTCGACGGCGTGAGCTTCGGCCTGCGCGCTGGTGATATCGGCGTGCTGATCGGGCCCTCGGGCTGCGGCAAGACCACCTTGCTGCGCGCCGTGGCCGGCCTCGAGCCGGTCAGCGACGGCGAGATCCGGCTGGACAAGGAACTGGTCGGTTCACCCCGGGTGCAGGTGGCGCCCGAGGCGCGGCGCATCGGCATGGTGTTCCAGGACTACGCGCTGTTCCCGCACCTCGACGTGGGCGCCAACGTCGGGTTCGGCATCCACGCCCTGCCCCGCAGCCAGCGCGCGAGGCGGGTGGCCGAGGTGCTCGAACTGGTCGGCCTGGCCGGCTCCGAGCGCCGCTTCGCCCATGAACTCTCCGGCGGCCAGCAGCAGCGTGTGGCGCTGGCCCGGGCGCTGGCACCCGCGCCGCGCCTGTTGCTGCTGGACGAGCCGTTTTCCAACCTGGACGTGGATCTGCGCGAGCGCCTGGCACATGAAGTGCGCGCCATCCTGAAGGCCGCCGGGGCCACCGCGCTGTTCGTCACGCACGACCAGCTCGAGGCCTTCGCGATCGGCGACGTGATCGGCGTCATGCACGACGGCCACCTGCACCAGTGGGACGACGCCTACACCCTGTACCACCGCCCGGCCACGCGTTTCGTGGCGGAGTTCATCGGCCATGGCGTGTTCACCCCCGCGACGATCCGCCAGAGCGGCAACGAGGTGGTGGTGCACACCGCGCTGGGCGACCTGCGCGACATGGCCGAATGCCCGCTGCCGGCCGCCTTCCCGGCCGGCGGCTGCGACCTGCTGCTGCGCGCCGACGACATCGTGCACGAC
>JANMZX010000392.1:0-7044 GCA_031383745.1 Rhodoferax sp.
CGCACCAGCTGGTACGGCGGCTGCACCGCGGCGTCGAACGGGAGCAGGCGAAATGCGCTGTCCCGCCTGAGCTTCTGGATCGGACCGCTGGGCCAGCCACTGGTGCTCAGGACGCCGGCAACTTCCCCGGCCTTGAGCTTGGCAAACGCTTGCTCGTCGGTTTCTACGTCGATGAATTGCAGCGTCATGGCTTGCCCGCGGTCAAGTACCCGACCCAGAGCTCGGGCCGAACCCACCACGGCCACTGGAAGCCCTTTGAGATCCGAGAACCTTCCGACCGGAAAGGTCGTGGTCGTGCCTTTGAGGGCACCCCAGTACCTCTCGGGGCCGACTGAGCTGTAGCCATCGGTGCGCGCAACGACGTGCAGCAGATTTGCGTTGAGCGGCAGTACCGCCTGTAAGCCTCCGATGGCCTGGTCGGAGGTCTTCAGGTCCTGCAGGGTGTCGAGTTGAACGAAGCCCAGATCGGCCTTGTTGGCGGCCAGCGTGGTCAGGTTCTGCAACCCGCCCTCGGTCTCGACTTCCGTCAACGCCAGCTGGGTTCCGCAGACCGACTGGATATCCGCAAACAGCTTGGAATAACCCTTGCCCTTCTTGCCGGTGGCGATGCGCAGCGGGTCTGCACCGGCGGCCATCGGCGTGGCTTTTTGGGCTGACACATGGGCGCATGCCATCACGGCCAGGGCCATCGCGGTCATAGTGGTCTTGATACTTTTCATGGTGATCTCCTTGGGGTTGAAAGAATCGGGGCGTTACAGGCCGGTCGTCCCACCCGGTGCGCGCAGGCTGTCCGCGGGATTGGTGGCCGGGGGCACGGGACGGGGTTGCTGCAGATGACTGGCTGGGGCTGTCAGGTAGGTGACCAGCAGCGCCACCAGCGCGATGGCTGCAACGATCACGCGGCACGCCAGCCGAAGTTGGGTCCAGAATTTCATACGCGCTCCCGCTGCGATGCGATTTCGGGCAGGCGCAACGCGTCCATGCGGTCCAGACCGTCGCCGGTCAGGATGGTCCCGGTAGGCCCATCCAGGCTGCTCATTTGCACGTCCAGCTCTGCGAAGATGCTGTTGAACCGGTCCTGTACCGTGCGCAGCGCGGTATCCGTCAGCAGGCCCTGGATAAGGTTGTCGCCGGCTTCGGGGTCCATCAACTCCGTGACCTCGCCAATCGCGCACGCGATGATCCATTCACTTTCCCTGCGCTTGACCGTGTCGCCGAACTCGTCCAGCGCCGCCTTGGCCTGGCCCAATCGACGCAAATTGAGCGTGTAGAACTGCTGCAGCCGCTGCAGTGCCCGCTGTTGCTGGTCCAGCACGTGCCCGGGATCTCTCTGGCGGCTCTCGGCCACCAGCTGGCTGATCGACTCGATCTTGCCGCCCACGGTCACCAGCGCCTTGCTGAACGCGCGCAGGCGTTCGGCCCGGCGCAGGATGTCGTTCTGCAGCTGCTCGATCGGGTTGCGCCGCGCTTCGGCCCTGCGCGCCGCCAGCAGCCGGTTCTCAAGTTTTTGTCCCAGCAAGGGCAGCGTCTGGAATGCGGCGAATCCCACCGCCAGGATGGCACCGAGCACCAGCAGTCCGACACCCGTCGTTGCGGCCAGCCACACGATGGGTGCGAACAAGGCCAGGGCAACGATGCCCACTGCCACGGTCGCCAGGCGAACCCAGGGAATCTGCTTTGCGCTGCCAGGTTGCTGCAAGTTGTTCATGGGGGTCCTCGTTTGCTTGGTGATGAAGATGCGTGGCTCGATCGCGGCGTTCGGGCGCAGCGCTCCCCCTGCGGGGTCTCGTGCCCTGCAGATTCCTGAGTTGGGTGACAGGTTGCCGACGCCGTTGGCGTCAGTGCGCATGCGCGCCGACTACGGCGGTACGCCCGATTTCGCCTGGATCGCAGCCAGCGTGACCGGATCGATCCAGTCGCGGGACTGCCGGTACACCGGCATCAGGGCCGTGCGCCAGGCAGCCAGCTCCTGCGCGCCGGGGGTGTACACGGTCAGCCTGCCGGCGCTCCGGATCTGATCCAGTGCCCGTGTGTTCTCGGCGGTGGCAATGCCGTTGGCGTAACGCGTGGCGTCCTGCATCGCGCCCTCCAGCAGGCTGCGGATGTCCGCCGGCAACCTGTCCCAGAACAGCTTGTTGACGATGACGGCATAGGCCAGGTAGCCGTGGTTGGAAAGCGTCATGTGGCCTTGCACCTCATGCAGACGCTGGGTGTAGATGTTGGACGGCGTGTTCTCCTGGCCGTCAAGCAGCCCGTCCTTGAGCGCCTGGTACACATCGATCAGCGGCGACACCGAGGGCACAGAGCCAAGCGCTTTCATCTGCTCAACCAGCACCCTGGAGGCCTGCACCCGCATCTTCAGGGCCTTGAAATCGTCCACGGCCTGCAATGGGCGATTGGCCGTGAACACCTTGAAGCCGTTGTCCCAATAGGCCAGGCCCTTGATTCCGCTGGCTTGGAGCTTGCCGAGCAGCGAGGCGCCGACTGGACCCTCGACCACGGCGCGCACCGCTGCACTGTCCCTGAACAGGAACGGCAAGTCAAACACCTCGAAGTCGCCACCGCCCAGTTTCGCCAGCTTGGACAGGGAGGGCGCGAGCATCTGTACCGTCCCCAGCCGCAGCGCTTCGAGCTCCTCCCGGTCCTTGTAGAGCGTGCTGTTCGGATAGACCTCGACGCGCACCCTGCCGCCGGTGCGGGACTCGGCCAGCGCCTTGAAGCGCAGTGCCGCCTGGCCCTTGGCGGTATCGGGCGTGACCACGTGGCTGAACTGGATCACGATCGGCTTCTGCGCCGGGTTGGCGTGCAAGCTGGAGAGACCCAGCACCAGCGGTGCCGCGGCCAGGGCCCCGGCAATGGAACGGCGGCCCGGATCCTGGGCTTCTTCGATTCGGTTTGGCCGTTGGTACTGCATGGTGGGTCCTTGAGGTGTCTGCAGTCTATGCGTGCAATGGTCCCGCCACCAGTGTGGTCATCCACACATGTGGCTTTCCACATGCGGGTTCCAGTTTTGGAATTGCGCACGGCGATCAACCTAGAATTTGCCAATGCCCTTCACCTTGATGCCCCAGCCGTTTCATCCCACGGCGCGTGCATCGGTGATCCGGCGTTCCCTGTGGCTGCTGCCCGCCGTCCTTGCGCTGGCCTTTGTCATCGTGATCGCCCGGTGGGCGGATATCCGGGACGCGCAGGAACGCACAAAATTCCAGCAAACACTGCTTGCCGATGCATCGAGTGTCGAAGTGCAGTTGGCCGGCAGGAAGGACGCGGAGCAGGCCAAGCTGCGCCAGGCGGCGGACCATCTGCCTGGGTCCGCTGGCAATGCCGATGCTGCGCTGGCCGCCATGCCCGAGGTAGTGGCGGGCATGGACCGGCTCTGGAACCGTCTGGTCTGGCTGGATGCCGACCGCCAGGTGGTGGCGCGCGCCGCACGTCTGGCGCCCATTCCAACGGGGTCCAGCGAAGCGCTGCGCATCCAGGCCAGGGGCCAGACCGACCACTTTGTCGAATCCGTGTCCGGTGCAGGCGGCAGATCGGCGGGGCAGTTGCTGGCGCGCTACGATATGACAGACCTGTTGCAGAGTACCGACTTGTCCTGGTTGACCCGCCGCTACCAGGTCGACTTCGTATCCGAGCTGGGCGAGGTCATCGCCACCACGTCGGTGCTCGAGAAAGCGCCGGATGGCGCCCGGTACGAAAGGCCTTTGGACGCTTTCAGGGACACAACGCTGCGGCTGACGCCGTACGACGCCTTGGAGTCATGGCAGCACAACAGCCGTACGCTGGCGCTGCTCGCCGGATTGCTGCTGTTGGGCGCCGCCGCGTCGCATTTTCTGCGCCGGGAAATGCGCCGGGTCGAACGGGCGGTCACCGTCTCGCAATCCGAGGCCGCCTGGCGGCAATCGATGGAAGATTCCGCCCTGGTCGGTCTGCGCGCCAGGGATCTGGCTGGGCGCATCCTGTATGTGAACAAGACGCTGTGCGACCTGGTGGGTTACACCCGCGAGGAGCTGGTCGGCCTGCTGCCGCCGCTGCCGTTCTGGCCGGCCGAGGAGGTGCAGACAATCATGGAGCGCAACCAGATGACACTGACCGGACAGGCGCCTCGGACCGGTACGGAAACGCACTGGCAACACCGCGATGGCCGCCGGCTCGATGTGATGGTGTTCGAGTCCCCCCTGGTCGATGCCGGCGGTGCCCATGTTGGCTGGATGGGTTCGATCGTCGACATCAGCGAGCGCAAGCGCCTGGCGGAAACCGAGCGGCTGCAGTCCGAAGCGCTGGCAAGGCACGCGCGGCTGACGATGATGGGCGAGATGGCCTCCTCGCTGGCACACGATATCAACCAGCCGCTGACGGTGATCGCCAATTACGCCGAGGGGCTCATGACTCGCGTGCTTCGCCAGTCCGATCCCGATCCGGATATGCGGGAACCGCTGGATGCGATTGGCAAACACGCCGAACTTGCGGGTCGCATCGTACAGAAGATTCGCCAACGCCTGGGCAGGAACCGGGTTGACCCCGTGCCATGCGATCTCAACAGCGTCGTGGCCGGCGCCGTGGACCTGCAACGTTCGACCGCTGCGCGCCAGTCGGTGCGATTGGAGCTTGAACTTGCGCCTGCGCTGCCCAGCGTGGAGGTGGACCGTGTCGGCATCGAACAGGTCGTCACCAATCTGGTGCGCAATGCGATAGATGCGCTGGCTGATGCCGGCCCCGACCGACTGGTGCAGGTGTCGACGGGCCTGCACGAAGGCAGCGCAGACACCGGCATGGGGGATTCGGTTCGCATCGAGATCCGCGACAACGGACCGGGCCTGCAGGGACGCAGCATCGAGACCTTGTGCGCCTGGTCCTATTCGACCAAAGCCGATGGTCTGGGCATGGGCCTGGCAATCTGCCGCTACATTGTCGAGGACCATGGCGGCACGCTCGGCGCCAGTGATGCACCGGACGGCGGCGCCCTGTTCCATCTCGTCATCCCTTTGAAGACCCCAAGCCCGAAAGAAGGAAACCCATGACGGATACGCCCACGGTCTACCTGTGCGACGACGATGCAAAGGTGCGCGAGTCTCTGGCATTCCTGCTGCGCCAGCATGAACTGCACGTAAGCGCGCATGCCAGTGGGCCGGAACTGCTTGCGGCAGTGGATGCCGTGCCCAAGCCGCTGCGCGGCATCTTCGTGCTCGATGAACGCATGGTGCCTATGACCGGCTCCCAAGTGCATGCACAACTGCTCGCGCGCGGCTTGGAGCGCCGCAATCCGGTGCTGTTTCTCAGTGGCCACGGCACCGTGCCGGTTGCGGTCGACGCCATGAGCAAGGGCGCCATCACGTTCATCGTCAAGGGCCTCACGTTCAAGGTGATCGTGCCCAGGATCCTGGAGGCCCTGGAGCAGGAGGCACTCTGGTTCGCCTCGGCCACGAGGTCTGAGGAGCTCGCGTCGATGTGGGCGCGTCTTCCACCGCGACAAGCGGAGATTGCGACCAGGGTCGCTGGCGGCGACCTGAACAAGGTGAGTGCCTGGAAAATGAACCTGCATGAACGGACCGTAGAGGAACACCGCAAGAAGTTGCTCGCCAATCTGGGCGTGAGGTCTGCCCCCGAACTGGCCACGCTTCTTGCCGAGATGCGGTCCTGCGGCATTGACACAGCTCCAGGCGGCGCGATCCATGCAGACCCCGTGGTCGATGGACGATCCGAGGCCTGAGCCGACAACATCCCGATCAGTCGACGCGCCGGATACCGTTCGTCATGCGCTTCTCAGTGAATACTTTGGTCGGCATCGATCCGACGCTTTCCCTCGAAGCACTGGACTTCGGCCGGGTGCTTTTCCTGGATTTCGACGGCGTCCTGCATCCGCAGTCCTTCTCGCCGCACGACCAGTTTTGCTATCTGGACAATTTTTGCGGCGTCATGCGGATCGTGGATCCGCGGCACAGGGTTCCCATCGTGATCAGCTCGACATGGAGGCATCACTACTCGTTGCAGCACATGCGTGAATTGTTTCCCCCGGACGTTGCCCAGCAGGTCGTTGGCGTCACCCCCTACCTGTCGACCGAAAACCCGACAGACGTTGCGGACTGGACCTTCCTGGGAGAGGACCCGTTCAAGGTCAGGCATCGCCAACGCGAGGTATTGATGTGGCTACACAACCATGCGCCGCATGCCCAATGGCTCGCGATCGATGACCGTCCCGGCTATTTCGAAGACGACTGCCAGAATCTCTTCACCGTTCCCGGGCTGGACGGCACAACGGGGGGTGGCCTCGATCCAGGGGTGGCCCTTGACTTGATGGATTGCCTGAGGCAGTTCTTGGGGCCATGATCGGCTGCTCCTCGAAGTCCGTTGTGGTTCGACAAGAGGTACACTTCACGGGTCCATTCCCGAAGGATGCTAATCACCCGGTAGCATTCACAAGTTGTTGATTTATAAAGAAATATCTGATGCGGCGCGCATCAAGGAGGTCGCTCCGTGAAGCGCCACCAGATTACACAAGGAAAGCCTGCTATCTAATCGGTAGCAGGCTTTTTTCATGGTCGTCCGATGTAAGGGCGGATGCAAGACGATTTTGGAGTTCCGCCGCCAGCGCATGGAATTGGTCCGGGCGCAAGTACCATCGATGATCGACAGCGACCGACTGCGACCCATTGATGCGGCTTGCGCGCCATTTTTCAAGTGAGTGAAGCCCACCAGGACTCCCCCGGTAGAACACAGAATGCCTGCTACGCAATTGCCAGCAGGCTTCTTGTTTTTCCGCGCCTATTCGCCAATGCGAGTCCGGGCGAGGGTTTTCGTGACGCCTGCGTCGACTGTCGCGCGCATAATCGAAATGCAATCGAAAGTGTCGTGTGGCTGGTGTGTTGCGAGCGGTCACATCCAGCACTGCACACTGCACCCCAACAAACGTGTCTTACACAGGATGGCCACTATGACATCGGTTCACCATGGGCGCAGTGTTGCGCCGGCGCGGTCTCTTCTCTGGACGCCGCTGGTGCTGGTGCTGCTGCTGCTGGGCGCGCCGCTCCGTGCGCATGCCGATGC
>JANMZX010000408.1:0-5995 GCA_031383745.1 Rhodoferax sp.
CCTGGACGACTTCCGCCGGGTGCTGGATGTCAACCTGGTGAGCGCCTTCATCGTCGGGCAGGCAGCCGCGCGGCGCATGCTGGCGCGCGGGTCGGGCAGCATCGTCAACATCACCTCGATCAACGGCGTGACGCCGGCGCCCAACAGCGGCGCCTACCCGGCGTCCAAGGCCGGCCTGGCCAAACTCACCGAACTGATGGCGGTGGAATGGGGCCCGCTGGGGCTGCGCGTGAACGCGGTTGCGCCGGGGTTCATCGACGCCGGCCTGTCCGCGCCCTTCTTTGCCAACCAGGCGGTGCGCGACCTGCGCTGCAAGGCCGTGCCCACGCGCCGCCTGGGCCGCTCGGAGGACATCGCCGACGCCGTGATCTTCCTGGCCTCGGATGCGGCGAGTTACATCAACGGCCATGAACTGGTCGTGGACGGCGGCGCGTCACGCGCCCTGCTGGCCTTGCTGCCGCGCGAAGCACCGGCGCGATGATCGTCCAGCAATTGCTCAACGGACTGATCGTGGGCGGCGTCTACGCGCTGTTCGCGATCGGCTTCACGCTGGTGTTCGGCATCCACCAGGTGCTCAACCTCGCGCACGGCGCGGTGTTCATGACCGGCGCCTTCATCGCGCTGTACGCGGTGCTCGGCGGCTGGCCGCTGTGGATCGGTTTTTTGCTGGCCATGCTGGGCAGCGGGCTGCTGTCGGTGCTGATCGAGTTTGGCGCGTTTCGCAAGCTGCGCAAGAGCGGGCCGCTGGAGCTGGAGTTCGGCGCCATCATCACCTCGATCGGCGCCGGGCTGGCGATCATGGCGGTGGCCCAGAAGGTGTCCAACACGCAGATCATGCGGTTTCCGTTCGACACCATGCCGGTGGTGATATTCGAGTTCCTCGGACTGCGGGTGTCGGCGCTGCAACTGGTGATGGCAGCCTGCGCCGCCATCCTGGTGGTCGGCCTCACCTTCTACCTGTACCGCACCGCGTTCGGGCGCCAGGTGCGCGCCGTGGCCGGCAACGAACGCGCCGCCACGTTGGTGGGCGTCAACCCCAACTTCGTCTATTTCCAGACCTTCTTCATGTCCGGTGCGCTGGCAGGGGCCGCGGGCGTGCTGGTGGGCCTGGCCTTCAACAGCATCCATTTCGTGATGGGCGAGCCCTACCTGCTGCGCGGCTTCGTGGTGGTGATCCTCGGCGGGCTGGGCAGCATCCCCGGCGCCCTGCTGGCCGGGCTGCTGCTGGGCATGATGCAGACGCTCACGGTGGCGTTTCTGCCCTCCGGCCTGACCGACACCATCATCTTCTCGCTGTTGTTCCTGATCCTGCTGTTCCGGCCGCACGGCCTGCTCGGCAAGCCGGAAGCCGGCGCGATGCGGGGGCGCTGATGCTGCAGCTCTTCATTGCCTACCAGCCGCTGCTCGACCTGTTCCTGCTGCATTCGGGCCTGGCGCTGGCCCAGTACCTGGTGCTGCGCGCCGGCGTGTTCTCGATCGCCAACGCCGGGCTCACGGCCATTGGCGCCTACCTGTCGGCGTGGTTGACGCTCAAGGCCGGCCTGCACCCGGCGCTGGCCGTGGTCGCCGGCGCGCTGGCCGGCATGGCGGTGGCGGTGCTGCTGTCGCTGCCGCTGGCGCGGCTGCGCGGCGTCTACCAGGCGATCGCCACGCTGGCCTTCGTGCAGGTGGTGCTGTCGCTCAACGTCTACTCCGAGAGCATCACCGGCGGCGCAATGGGCATGAACGGCATCCCGAAGGTGGTGTCCACCGGCACGCTGGCGATCGCACTGGCCGGCACCCTGTACATCATGTGGGCCATCAACCAGACGCGGCTGGGCCGCGCCTTCGACGCCATCCGCCAGGACGAAACCGTCGCCGCCTCGCTGGGCACCTCGGTGCGTTATTACCAGACAGTGGCGTTCGCCCTGTCGGGCGCCCTCGCCGGCTTCTATGGCGGTCTGGAGGCCTTCCATTCCTACTCGATCGAGCCCAGCCGCTTCGGTTTCGAGTTCGTGGTGGCGATCCTGTCCTATGTGGTGCTGGGCGGGCGGCGCTCGATCTGGGGTCCGGTGGTGGGCACCGCGGTGCTGCTGGCCTTGCCGGAACTCGCGCGCCCGCTGGCCGAGTACCGCACGCTGGTCTATGGCCTGATCATGGTGCTGGTGATGGGTTACCTGCCGCGCGGGGTGTACGACACCTTCGTCGAGTACCTCTACCGGCGTCGCATCGCGCGCATGGACCGCGCGGCGATGGGGGGGCCATCATGACCACGCTGGTGCTGGACCAGGTCAGCAAGTATTTCGGCGGCGTGGTTGCCGCCGAGAAGGTGTCGATGCGGATCCCGCCCGGGCGCATCACCGGCCTGATCGGGCCCAACGGCGCCGGCAAGTCGACCATCGTGAACCTGATCACGGGCATGATGGAACTCAGCGCAGGCAGCATCCGGCTCGGTGAACGCGACCTGACCACCACCTCGCCGCACGAGATCAACCGCGCGGGGCTGGCACGCACGTTCCAGAACATCCGCCTGTTCAAGGAGGCGCCGGCGATCGACAACGTCATGGGCGGTTTCCACCGGCACGAGACCTGCTCGCTGCTGGCCAGCATCCTGGCCCTGCCCTCGGCCCGCGCCGAGACCCGCCGCATCCGGGCCGAGGCTGCGGCGCTGCTGGAGCGCTTCCAGATGACGCGCTACGCCAGCTTTCCGGCCGGCGGCCTGGCCTACGGGCACCAGCGGCGGGTCGAGTTCATGCGCGCGCTGGCCTCGAAGCCATCGGTGCTGCTGCTCGACGAACCGGTGGCCGGCATGAACGACGTGGAGGCCAACGAGATGGGCGCGATCTTCCGCCAGCTCGCCGCTGACGGCATGGCCGTGCTCCTGATCGAGCACAACATGCGGTTCGTGACCCGGCTGTGCGAACACGTCTACGTGCTGGATGGCGGGCGCCTGATCGCCGAAGGCGCGCCGAAGCAGGTCATCGCCGACCCGGCCGTGGTGGCCGCCTACCTGGGCGCCTGAGCGCGTCGACACCATGCTGCAGATCACCGACCTCCACGCCAACTACAGCGGTATCCAGGCGCTGCGCGGCGTGAGCCTGAACGTGGGGCAAGGCGAGATGGTGGCGCTGATCGGGCCCAACGGCGCGGGCAAGTCCACCCTGCTCAACTGCGTGAGCGGGCAGATCCGGCCAGCCGCCGGTTCCATCACCCTCGACGGCGAGCAGATGACCGGCCAGTCGCCCTGGACGGTATCGCGCCGCGGCCTGCTGCAGGTGCCCGAAGGGCGCCAGGTGTTCGCCGAGATGACGGTGCTGGAGAACCTGCAGCTCGGCGGCACCGCCGTGCGCGGCCGCGCCGCCATGTACCCGCTGGCACGGGTGCTGGAGCTGTTCCCGATCCTGGGCGAGCGCCGCCAGCAGAGCGCCGGTTCGCTGTCGGGCGGGCAGCAGCAGATGCTGGCGATCGGCCGCGCGCTGATGGGCGGTCCGCGGCTTCTGCTGCTCGACGAACCCAGCCTGGGCCTGGCGCCGCTGATCGTCAAGCAGGTGTTCGCCACGCTGCGCGCGCTGAACCAGGAGGGCCTCACCATCCTGCTGATCGAGCAAAACGCCAAGCAGGCGCTCGACGTGACCAGCCGCGCGTACGTGATCGAGCAGGGCCGCATCGTGCACGCCGGGCCCAGTGCCGAGCTTGCCAACGACCCCGAAATCGAGGCACATTATCTGGGCCAGGGTGCTGGCGCGGACTGATTCTTCCCGTCCTTTTCATACCCACAAGGAGACTCCATGAAACGAATGATCCCCATCCTGGCGGCGACCGGGTTTGCCATGCTCGCCGGCGTATCCACAGCGCAGGCGCAGGAAGTCAAGCTCGGCGTGGTGATGTCCAACACCGGCACCTACGCCTTCGTCGGCACACCCGTGATCAACGCGATCCGCATGGCCTTCGACGAGATGCAGGCGAGCAACTATTTCGGCGCCACCAAGGTCACGCTGATGGTCGAGGACAACCGCTCCAACACCCAGGAGGCGCTGTCGCTGCTGACCCGCATGGCCACGCGGGACAACGCCATCATGGTGATCGGCCCGGTCGCCACCGGCGAAGCCATGGCCGCCGCGCCTGTGGCCAACGAACTCAAGATCCCGATCTTCACCACCGCCACCTCGCCGGCGGTCCTCAAGCCCGGCCCCTGGGTGTTCAAGGTCACGGAAACCGCCGACCAGTACATGGCCCTGCTGGGCGACCATGTGGCGCAAAAGCGCAAGCCCAAGGCGTGCTTCAACATCACGATCCGCGACAACGAGGGCTACATCGTGCAGAACAACGCGTTCCGCGACACCATCAAGAAGGGCGGCGTGGCCATCGCGGCAGAAGAATCGATCCTCTCGGCCGACACCGACTTCACCGCGCTGGCCACCAAGATCGCCACCACCAAGGCCGACTGCCTGTTCCTGTCCACCCCGCCCGAGCAGGGCGCCAACATCATCCTGCAGGCACGCCAGGCCGGCATGCCGGCCAGCACGCTGCTGGTGGGCAACACCGGCATGGGCTCGGCCAACTACGCCAAGGCCGGCGGCGCTGCCGTGGAAGGCACGCTGTTCTCGGCCGAGTCGGTGCCCACCGGCGTCAACGACATGGCCCGCAGCTTCATCACCAACTACACCAAGCGCTACAACGTGGCGCCCGATTCCTGGGCCATGGTGGGGTATTCGATGGGCCTGATTGCCGGCAACGCCATCAAGGCCGCCGGGCCCAACCCCACGCGCGAGAAGGTGCGCGAGGCCATGCTGGCCACCAAGAACCTGCCGGTCGTCATCGGGCGCGGCACCTGGTCGATCACCGATCCGGCCACGCGTATCCCGAGCTTCGGTTATGCGGTCATGAAGATCCAGGGCGGCAAGTACATCGAGGACAAGTAGGCCCGCAGGCCCGACCCAGCCGCCACCGCCTTGCCCGGGCCCGTCGAAAAGAGGAAACCATGCGTGAAATCAAGGACATGTCGGTGCTGGTCACTGGCGGGGGATCGGGCATCGGCGAGGGCACCGCCCGCCTGTTCGCGGCGCGCGGCGCGAAGGTCACCATCACCGGCCGGCGCCGGGACAAGATCGATGCCGTGGCGGCATCCATCGGAGCGGCCTGCCGCGCCGTGGTGGGCGATGTCACCGTGCACGCCGACCGCGAGGCCATGCTGGCCGCTGCGGTGGCGCACGGCGGCAAGCTCGACGTGCTGGTCAGCAACGCGGCCAACATGTACCGCCAGGCGGTAGGGCAGTACACCGAGGACTTCCTCAAGGAGGCCTTCAACACCAACGTCATCTCCGGGATGATGCTCTCGAGCATGGCGGTGCCGCTGCTCGAAACCACCCACGGCGCGATCATCTTCCTGGGCTCGATCCACAACCGCCGCGCCTATCCCGGCGCGTCGCCCTATGCCACCACCAAGGCCGCGGTCGAAGGCCTGACGCGCGTGATGGCGGCGGAACTCGGGCGCAAGCTGATCCGCGTGTGCTGCGTGCTGCCGGGCGCCGTCAGCACCGAGATCAACCTGCGCGCCGGGCTGTTCACCGCCGAGCAGTCCGACGCTCGTTATGCGTCGATCGCACCGGACCATGCGCTCGGGCGCATCGGCACCGTGGCGGAAATCGCCGAGGCGATCGAATACCTGGTGCGCGCCGAATGGGTCACCGGCGTCGCGCTCGAGGTCGACGGCGGCCTGGGCCTGGGTGTCTCCAACTTCTGACCGGTAACACGCCACCATGCCATTCACCCACCACCTGATCCAGAACGCCTACGTCGTCAACGACATCGACGACGCCATCGCGCGCTGGCATGCCCTGTGGGGCATCGGCCCGTTCTTCGTGCGCCGCCACATCGAGATGCCCCATGTGCGCTACCGCGGCGCGCCGTCCACCATCGACATGTCGGCTGTCTACGTGCAGGCCGGGCCGATCCAGGTGGAACTGGTGCAGCAGCACTGCGACGCGCCCTCGGCGTTTCGCGACATGTTCGCCAG
>JANMZX010000460.1:0-1533 GCA_031383745.1 Rhodoferax sp.
TACAAGGAAGAGGGCACCACGACGACGCCGTTCGACATGGTGGTGCTGAACAACGTGGACCGCTATCAATTGGCGCTGGACGCGATCCGGCGCATCCCGCGGCTGGCAGGCCAGGTCGTGGCGGAAACCGCGCGCTTCGAGGCTACCCTGCAACGCCACAAGCGCTACATCGGCGAGCATGGCGACGACATGCCCGAGATCCTGGAATGGCGCTGGTCGCCAGCGAAGGCCGAAGCATGAGCCCGCAGGGCCGCCCCAAGGGCGAATACCGCAATGCGCAGCATGGAGGTTGCCTGATGAGCCCGCAGGGCCGCCCCAAGGGCGAATACCGCAATGCGCAGCATGGAGGTTGCCTGATGAGCCCCGCCGGGCCGCCCCCAAGGGCGAATACCGCAATGCGCAGCATGGAGGTTGCCCGATGAGCCCCGCCGGGCCGCCCCCAGGTGCTGGTGCTGGCCTCGCAAGAGGACGAGCAGATCGCCCGCCACACCTGGGCATTGCTCGCATGAAGCAGGCAGCGGCCGGCCACCCCCGCGACGCTGGCGACAGCAGCGACAGCAGCGAAAGCAGCAACAGCAGCGACAGCGGCGACAGCGGCAACATCGCCGACGCGTCTGTCATGGATGCCGATGCAGTGGCGAGGGCGCTAGGAGTAAACGTCGACACCGGCCTGAGCGCGACGGACGCCGCGAGCCGGCTTGCCAGTAACGGCCCCAATGAGCTGCGTTCGGCACCGCGGGCACCGGCCTGGCGGCGCGTGCTGGCGCAGTTCCAGGACCCGCTGATCTATCTGTTGTTGGCGGCGGTGGTCGTGGCACTGGTCGCCTGGTGGGTCGAAGGTGCGGGTGCGGGTGCGCAGGGCAGGGGTTGGCCAGTGGACGCGATCGTCATCGCCGCAGTCATTCTGTTGAACGCGGTGATCGGCCATGTGCAGGAGGCGAAGGCGCAGAACGCGGTGGCAGCGCTGGCGAAGATGACGGCGGCCACCGCAGCCGTGCTGCGCGACGGCAAACCGCAGCGCGTGCCCAGCGCCGAGCTGGTGCGCGGCGACGTGCTGGTGCTGGCCGAGGGCGACGCCGTCGGCGCCGACGCGCGGCTGCTCCAAGCCACGACGCTGCGCGTGCAGGAGGCCGCGCTGACAGGCGAGAGCGAAGCCGTGCTCAAGGCCACAGCCACGCTGCCCAGTCCGGCTGCCCTGGGCGACCAGCTCGACATGGTCTTCAAGGGTACTGCGGTCGCGCAGGGCACGGGCCGCGCGGTGGTCACAGCCACCGGCATGGCCACCCAGATGGGCCACGTTGCGGCGCTGCTGGAGGCCACCGCCGAGGAACCGACTCCGCTGGAAATGGAAGTCGCACGCATCGGGCGCACGCTGGGTTTGGCGGTGGTGGGCATTGCCATCGTGGTGGTGGGCACCATCCTGCTCATTTCTGAGATCCGCAGCACCGCCGATGTGGTGCACGTGCTGCTGCTCGGTGTCTCGCTGGCCGTGGCCGCGGTACCCGAGGGGCTGCCCGCCATCCTGGCGGTGGT
>JANMZX010000464.1:0-5052 GCA_031383745.1 Rhodoferax sp.
GGTCGGCCAGTTGCTGTAGTCCTTGATGCCGGCCCGTATCTCGGGGTCCTCCAGGACATTGACCGTCGTGATCGCCTTGGGCTCGACGCCGCAGGCTTTCAGGATCTGGATCGCACGGCCGGAAAAGCCGCACTGGGGAAAACTGGCGTTGCCCTTCATGAAGAGTAGGACGTCGCTCGACTTGACGAGTGCATCGATGCGTTGCTGGGTGTTGCTCATGGATCGTTCTCCTGGGGAATCAATAGGTCGATTATTTCACCAATAGCCGGGCGCTGTCGCCAATGACCCTGCCGCCCGTACACCGTTCATGGCCGGCCAGGTCGCGCCGGGTCGCCACCTCGGCAAAACCAGCCAGGTCGAAGAGGTCACGCACGGCACGCGCCTGGTCGTACCCATGTTCCACCAGCAGCCAGCCGCCCGGGTGGAGATGGTCGCCCGCCGTACCGACGATGGTGCGCAGGTCGGCCAGGCCGTCCGGGCCAGCGACCAGCGCCTGAAGTGGTTCGTGGCGCAGTGCCGGCAAATGTGTGTCGTGTTCGGCGATATAGGGTGGGTTGGCGACGATGCAGTGGTAGCGGGTCGTGACCTGCGCCAGCCACGACCCCTGCTGGAACCGAACCGGCAGGCGCAGTGACAGCGCGTTGGCCCGGGCCACCTGCAGCGCATCGGCGCTGGCATCGAGCGCGTCCACCAGCAGGTCTGGGCGCGCATGCTGGATCGCCAGCGCCACGGCGCCGCTACCAGTGCCGAGGTCCAGCACGCGATGGGGTGGCGGGAGGCTTGCGTCGTCGAGGCCGTCAATGGCGTCGAGTGCCCATTGCACCAGCACTTCGGTATCGGGGCGTGGCACCAGCACCCGGTCATCCACGCCGAGATCCAGTCCAAAAAACTCCTTGTGGCACGTGATGTACGCCAGTGGCTCGCCGTTCGCGCGGCGCTGCACGCACTGGTTGAACACCGCGAGCGCAGCGTCTGGCATGTCGTCACCACCGTGGGCCAGCAGCCAGGCGCGGCGTGCCGCCATGTCCTGCGGCGGTACACCGAGCGCGTGCAACAGCAACAGCTGCGCATCGAGCCGGTCGAGACCGGTTGCGGACATCGCCTGGTGCAGCGTGGTCACGTGGCTCCCACTTCCAGCGCAGCCAATTGCTCCGCTGCCTGTGCCGCCTGCAGGGCCTGGACGACGTCGTCGAGGTCGCCCTCCATGATCGTCAGCAGCTTGTACAGGGTCAGGTTGATACGGTGGTCGGTGAGGCGCCCCTGCGGAAAGTTGTAGGTGCGGATGCGGTCGCTGCGGTCGCCGGTTCCGATCAGGCTCTTGCGCTGTGCGGCGTCCTTGGCTGCACGTTCGGCGCGGTCCTTTTCCTGGATGCGCGCCGACAATACCTGCAGGGCCCGTGCCTTGTTGCGGTGCTGGCTGCGGTCGTCCTGGCATTCGGCCACGATGCCGGTCGGGATGTGGGTGATGCGCACCGCCGAGTCGGTCTTGTTGATGTGTTGTCCGCCGGCGCCGCTTGCGCGGTAGGTGTCGATCCGCAGGTCGGCTGGGTTGATCTGCACCGCCACCGATTCATCGGGTTCGGCCAGCACCGCGACCGTGCAGGCGCTGGTATGGATACGGCCCTGGGTTTCAGTAGCGGGAACGCGCTGCACGCGGTGCCCTCCGGACTCGAACTTGAGGTCGCCGTAGACGTGGGGACCGACGATCCGGACAACGACCTCCTTGAAGCCGCCCAGTTCACTGGCCGACTCGCTGATGACCTCGGTCTTCCAGCCGCGTCGTTCGCAGAACCGCGTGTACATGCGCAGCAGGTCGCCGGCGAACAGGGCCGACTCGTCACCACCGGTGCCGGCCCGGATTTCCATGAACGCATTGCGGCCGTCGTCCGGATCCCTGGGCAGCAGCATGCGCTGCAACTCGGCCTCGAGTTGCGCCAGTTCTGCCTCGGCGTCCTCGATCTCTTCCCGGGCCATCGCGGCCATGTCGGCATCGTCGGCCGACCCGGCCAGCAACTCGCGGGCTGCAGCGAGGTCGGTTTCCCGCTGACCATACCGGGCCCACCGGCCCGCCACCGCCGCCACCTCGGTGTGCTCGCGCGACAGGGCCAGAAACTGCTCCATGTCCTTCATGATGTCCTCGCGCGACAGCAGGAACTCCAGTTCCCCCAGTCGGTCTGCGTAACGTTCGAGTTGATGCCGGAAGAATGCTTTCATGTGGACAGGCGCCTGAAACGCTCAAATGAGGGACGATCGGTGGGTGGCGGCCCTGCGGCGGTATCGCAGGGGGCATGGCGACGGCGTGCGCCGCAGAAGCGGCGCCGCTAACGCTCTTTGCGCAGAAAGAAATGCTGTACGGCCGAACTTGCCTGGTTGCGCGCCTCGGCATCACCGGAACGCAACTCGGCCATGGCGCCGTGCAGCATTTTTTGCGTCAACCCGCGCGACAGCGCCTCCAGCACGGTGTCCAGATCTTCACCTTTTGCAAGCAACTTGCGGGCACGCAGGATTTCCGCCGCACGCCATTCGTCGGTCTGGGCGTTCAGTTGCTGGATCAACGGCACCGTGCCGCGCTGGTCGATCCAGTGCATGAAACTCTGCACGCCAGCGTCGATGATGACCTCGGCCTGGGCCACTGCCGCCTGGCGGTTGGCCTGCCCGGTCTGGACGACACCGGCGAGGTCATCGACCGTGTACAGGTATACGTCCTGCAGGTCCTTCACTTCCGGCTCGATATCACGCGGCACGGCCAGATCCACCATGAACATGGGCCGGTGCCTGCGCCGCTTGAGCGCCCGCTCGACGGCGCCCAGCCCGATGATGGGCAAACTGCTGGCGGTACAACTCACCACCGCATCGAATTCATGCAGGCGGTCGGGCAGGTCGGACAGCCGCATGACCTGCCCGCCAAAATGGGCCGCCAGCTTCTCCCCGCGCTCCAGGGTGCGGTTCGCCACCGTGATCGATTTCGGCTGGCGCGCCGCAAAATGGGTGGCGCACAGTTCGATCATTTCACCGGCACCAACGAACAGCAGGCGCACCGCACCCAGATCCTCGAAAAGCTGGCTCGACAGGCGCACCGCGGCGGCC
The DNA here is from genome assembly GCA_031383745.1 of Rhodoferax sp. Taxonomy (GTDB): domain Bacteria; phylum Pseudomonadota; class Gammaproteobacteria; order Burkholderiales; family Burkholderiaceae_C; genus CAISIP01. The sequence continues at coordinate 3,088 of JANMZX010000464.1, forward strand.
GCCATGCTGATCGAATGGGCACCGATCTCGGTAGAGGAGCGTACCTGCTTGGCGACGGCAAACGAGCGCTGGAACAACTGGCTCAGCGTCGTGCCCAGGGCGCCGGCCTGCTCGGCGGCGCGCACCGCGTCCTTCAGTTGCCCGAGGATCTGCGGTTCGCCCAGGACCATGGAATCGAGGCCACTGGCGACCCGGAACGCGTGGCGAGCCGCCATGCCGTTTTCCAGCGCATAGGTGTGGGAGCGCAATTCGGCAGGCGATACGCCACCCGACCGGGCGAGCCAGTCCAGGGTGGTGTCGAGTTCGGCGTGTTCCCCGGCGCAATAGACCTCGGTGCGATTGCAGGTGGAGACAATGGCCGCCTCCGGCTGGCGGGGAAGCGCCTGGCGCAACCCGCGCAGCGTGGGCTGGATTTGTTCGGCGGCGAACGCAAACCTGCCGCGCAGGTCGAGCGGTGCGGTGGTGTGGTTGATGCCTAAAGCCCAGACTGCCATAAGGTGTGGTTTGGCCGGATTATAAAATTTCGGCCACCATGGGCCTGATCGACATCACCAACCATTTGCTCAACTTCTTGGCCCCGGGGCTGGCGGTGGCGGTTTTCACTGCTTTTCTGGCCGACCGGCTGCTGTTCGCGAAAGCCGTCATACCGCGATTTCGCGTGCTGGCCTTGGCCGGCTGGGTGGCTTGCACCGTCGTGCTCGTCGCAGGATCCTGGATATTCGGGCGTGACGGCAAGATGGCCACCTATGTCGGGATGGTGGTCGTGTGCGCCACCACGCAATGGGTGATGGCGCGGGCGTGGAAGGCCTGACCCGGCGCCCGGTCGTGGCGTGCAGGCCGAGCCCAGGCTACTTGCTGGTCTTGAAATTGCTGAAGGTACGGGTCTGGACGCGCCGCACATCCTGCGGCAATGCGTCTGGGGCGATCATGGTCTTGGTCGCTGCGGCGTCGAGGAAGATCGACTTGTTCTCGGCCACATCCTTCTTGACGAATTTCAGCGACGCCGCATTCGGGTTGGCGTAAAACACCTTGTTCGTGAGCGACGCATGCACTTCCGGTCGCAGGATGTAGTTGATGAACAGGTGCGCGTTCTCGACGTTCTTCGCATCCTTGGGTATCGCCATCGTGTCAAAAAACAGGGTCGCGCCGGTCTTCGGGACCAGCGCCTCGATCACCACCGGCTCCTTGGGCTTCTTCTTGGCATCCATCGCCCGCGAGCGCGCGATGTTGATATCGCCGGAGAAACCCATCACCAGGCAGGTGGCGCCACCGGCCATCTCCTCGATGTAGCCCGACGACGAGAAACGCGTCACGAACGGGCGTATCGCCTTGAGCATCGTGCCGGCTTCGGCATAGTCCGCCGGATTGCGGCTGTACGCCGGCTTGCCGATGTAAAGCAGCGCTGCAGGCAGCACTTCGGAGGCGGAATCGAGCACGCTGATGCCGCAACTCTTGAGCTTGCTGGCATATTTCGGGTCAAACAGCAGGCTCCAGGCGTTTTCCGGCATGGGCATGTCGCCCAGGGCCTTCTTCACCTTGTTGACGTTGATCCCGACGGTGACGTAGCCCCACAGCCAGTCGACCAGGTACTGGTTGTCGGGGTCGAGCATGGCGAGTTGCTCCAGCAGGCCCTTGTCCAGATTGCCCCAGTTGGTCAGTTTGCTGCGGTCCAGCTTTTGCAGCAGCCCGCCTTCGATCTGGGTCTTGGCGAAGTGCGAGCCGGGAACCACGATGTCGTAGCCAGTCTTGCCCGCCACGAGTTTGGCGTGCAGGACTTCGTTGCTGTCGTAGTTGTCGTAACGGACCTTGATGCCGGTTTCCTTCTCGAAGTTCTTGATCGTGTCTTCGGCGATGTAGTCGGACCAGTTGTAGATGTTGAGGACTTTCGGATCGGCTGCGTGGGCGGCGCCAACAAAAATGGCCAGGCTGGCCGCCGCTGCGATCGCAGCACTGAATTTCTTCAAT
>JANMZX010000469.1:0-4384 GCA_031383745.1 Rhodoferax sp.
TCCTCCTGTACCTCGCCGCGACAACCGCTCGGTCCTCTCGGCGGCTGGCGTGTTTGGTGCACCGAACTCCCACCCTTTTGCAGGATCAGGTCGGCGGTGCGTTCGGCGCAGCGGCATAACGGAAGGAGGCCGAAGGCCGGAGGGACAGCCGCGGAGCCGAATGCGCCGTCGGCCTGATCCCACACACCACGCCGCCGGTATACCGGCTGTCATGATTTTGGGGAAGATCAATAGGTTGAACGCAGCATGTGCGTCGCACATGCCTTGCCCTTGGAATGCATCCGATGGGCCGACGTTTGCAGGCCGAAAGGCGCACCGCGCGACGCGGCACGCGCATCACCATCGGAAATTGCCGTCGACTGCGTGGCCGCACCGTCAGACGACTGCGGCTGGCGTGATGGTCAGAGGTCTGCGGCGCTGCCGTGCTCGCAACCCGATGCCTTCATGGGTCGCAGATCGGTACGCGTCACAACACTCTGGCTGCTAACGCTCTGGGCCGTCATGCAGGAGTTCAGGAACGCCTGGCGCTCACTGCCCTTCTTGCCCGCGGCAGCCTGTTCGCACAGGGCCGCCTTGCCCTGCTGCGCTTGCATCTTCTGGCCCTGGGCCTGCGCCGCACCTGCGCACAAGGCCAGACCTGTCACCACCGGGATCAACCATTTGTACATCGCTTTTCCCCTTCGTCGCTTGTAGAACCTGGACGCTAACAGCAAGATATTCCAACACACAAGGACGAGCACTGCAATGGCCCTGGTGCCGGCGCGGACTTGCGCCGCACCTGGCCGATGCAATCGGCTCAGCGGCTGCAAGGTGAGACGCGCCGGGCATCCCGCTCGGCTACCGCGATCTCGGCCAGGACGATCCTCACCATGCCGACTTTGCCAGCGGCGACGCGAAGCCTGTACATCGCGGGGCCTCGATCCAGCGGTTGCGCGACCTGTTGCTGCAACCGGTCTTTGGGCCGGTGTGATCATGGCAGCGCAGGTCACCGCGGGCTGAGCGGCCCCTGGCTCGATTGCCGGGCCACGATCCTGGGGCTCACCACACGGTGCCGGCGCGACGGTGCGCGACCCGCCCGCAAGGCTGCCCAGGCGGCCACCAGGTGCCTGGCGCAAGCCTCGCCGATTTCGTAGGGCGAGACACTCACCGTGCTGATGCCGCCTGGCAACTGGCGCGAGATCGGAAAGTCCCCGAACCCGAGCATCGCCAGTTCGCCCGGCACGTCGATCCGCGCCTCGATGGCGGCGAGGCAGGCGCCGGCTGCGAAATTGTCACTGGCGAAAGCCACCGCGCGCGGCAGCCCGGCCTTTTGCATCTCCGCAAATGCCGCACGGCCGGCCGCCATCGGCTCGATCCGTGGTGCGTCAAAGACTCGCAGCCGCGCGCCGGACCTGCTGATGGCGGCGACAAAGGCCTGGGCCCGTTGATGCGCACGGAAGTCTTCCCGCAAGCCACTGTCCACGTAGGCGAGGTCGCGGTGGCCCTGTTGCAGCATATGGGCTGCCATCATGGCGCCCACCCCGGCATGGCTGAAACCCACCTGCACGAAGCTGCGGTCCGCCGGGTCGTGGTCCCACATTTCCAGCACCGGAATGCCGTCCACCTGCGCCCGGCGCATCATCGCCAACGCCGCCTCGCTGTGCTGGCGGCCGGTCACCACCAGCGCCGACGGCGACCAGCCCAGCACAGCACGGATCTGCTCTTCCTCGCGCTGCATCGAATAGTTGGTCGAGGCCAGCAGCAGTTCCATGCCGCGCGGCTGCAACAGGTCGCTCAGGCCCTGCACGGTTTCGGCAAAGGTCGCGGTGGCGATGTTCGGGATGATGGCCGCGACCACGCTGGACCGCCCGCTGGCCAGCATGCCGGCATGTTTGTTGGGTGTGTAACCGGTGAGGGCCAGGGCGGCGGCAATGCGCTCGGCGGTGACACCCGCCACGCGCTGCGGTTCGCGCAGGTAACGCGACACGGTCATGGTGGTGACACCGGCGTGGCGCGCCACGGTGGCCTGCGTGGCACGGCCGTGCCCGCGCCCGCTCTGTCGTGCCTGGGGGCCTGCCGCGGCGCCCGCGGGGGCGGGAGCCGCCGCAGGGGATATAGATGACTTGTTAGGGTTTGCCACAATGACAACGGGTAGAACGGGTGGTAATGTTAGCGCTAACAAAAACGCTCCGCCATCAGTGAAAACACCCATGAAGACCCTTGCCGAGTTGCGCTCCCGCCGCTGGTTTGCCGACCAGGGCATGCGCGGTTTTGCGCATCGCCAGCGCATGCAGCAACAGGGTGTGCGCCGCGAGGACGTGATGGACCGGCCGATGGTGGCCATCATCAACACCTGGAGCGACCTCTCGCCCTGCCACGCCCACCTGCGCGAGCGGGCGGAAGCGGTGAAACGCGGCATCCTGCTGGCCGGCGGGTTCCCGGTCGAGTTGCCCGCGATGAGCCTGGGCGAGGTGATGGTCAAGCCCACCACCATGCTGTACCGCAATTTCCTGGCCATGGAGGTCGAGGAACTTCTGCGCAGCCTGCCGTGTGACGGCGTGGTGCTGCTGGCGGGCTGCGACAAGACCACGCCCGGCACGGTAATGGGCGCGATCAGCATGGACATCCCCACCCTGTTCTGCCCCGCGGGCCCGATGCTCAACGACCGCTACGTGAAGAACGGCGTGGCCAGGACGGTAGGCGCCGGCACCCACACCCGCATGTTCTGGGACGACTACCAGGCTGGCCACGTCAGCGCGGACGAGATCCGGCACCTGGAGTCGCGCATGACGCGTGCACCGGGCACCTGCAACACCATGGGCACGGCCTCCACCATGACGGCCATCGTCGAGGCGCTGGGCCTCACGCTGCCGGGCGCCAGCTCGATTCCGGCCATGGATTCGGCCCATGTCCGCATGGCCACCGATTGCGGCGAACGCGTCGTGGGCATGGTCTGGGAAGACCTCAAGCCTTCGCGGCTGCTGACACGCGGGAGCTTCGACAACGCGATGGCGGTGCAGATGGCTCTGGGTGGCTCCACCAACGCGGCGGTGCACATCATCGCCATGGCCCGGCGCGCCGGCATCGCGCTGACCATCGACGACCTCGACGCCATGGCACGCCGCGTGCCGGTGCTGGCCAACCTGTTTCCCAGCGGCGACCGGCTGATGGAAGATTTTTATTACGCCGGCGGCCTGCCGGCGCTGATGCAGGTGATCCGCGCCGATTTGTCCACCAGCGAAATGACCGTCAACGGCAGGACGGTGGCAGAAAACATCGCACAGGCCGAGGTGCTCGACCCGGAGGTGATCCGCCCGCTGGACCGACCGGTCAGCGGCGCCGGTGCGCTGGCGGCACTGCACGGCAACCTGGCGCCTTGCGGCGCCGTGATCAAGCCCAGCGCTGCGTCCGACAGACTGATGCACCACACCGGCCGTGCGCTGGTGTTCGACAGCCAGCCCGAGATGCTCGCCGCGATGGCCGACCCGCTGCTCGACTGCGACGAGAACACCGTGCTGGTGCTGCGCAACGCCGGCCCGGTGGGCGCACCGGGCATGCCCGAATGGGGCAACCTGCCGATCCCCAAAAAGCTGCTGCAGGCCGGCGTGCGCGACATGCTCCGCCTGAGCGACGCGCGCATGAGCGGCACCCACTACGGCACCTGTGTATTGCACATCTCGCCTGAAAGCGCGGTCGGCGGACCCCTGGCCCTGGTGCACACCGGCGACCTGATCGAGCTCGACGTGGCCCGCCGCCGCTTGCACCTGCACGTGAGCGACGAGGAACTGGCGCGTCGGCGCAGCCACTGGACGGCGCCGGTGCAGCCCTACCGGCGCGGCTTCACCAAGCTCTACCAGGCGCATGTGACGCAGGCGCACGAAGGCTGCGACTTCGATTTTCTGCAGGGCACCGAACCCACTCCCGAACCCGCCATCTACTGACCAGCCACCACCACCATGAACAACCCGTTTTCAGACATGCTCGCCCGCACCGACCTGGGCGCCGGTTACCCGGTCGGCACCTTCGTGATGTCGGCCTCGCCACTGGCGGCCGAGGCCATGGGCCACGCCGGATTCGACTGGGCCGTGGTCGACATGGAGCACACGCCGCTGGACCTGTCCACGCTGGTGCACCTGCTGCAGGCAATCGCCGGCACGCCGATGCTGCCGATCACCCGCGTGCCGTGGAACGACACCGTCACGGTCAAGCGGGTGCTGGACGCCGGCGCGCAGACGGTGATGTTCCCGTTCGTGCAGAACGCCGACGAGGCGCGCAGCGCGGTGGCCGCCTGCAAGTACCCGCCGCAGGGCGTGCGGGGCATGGCGGCGATGAGCCGCGGCTCGCGCTTCGGCACGGTCAAGGATTATTTCAAGGTGGCCAACCAGGGCGTGAGTGTGCTGGTGCA
>JANMZX010000485.1:0-1911 GCA_031383745.1 Rhodoferax sp.
TTCGGCCTGGGCAAGCTGCTGGAGACGCGCCAGATCAAGCGCATGATCTCCAGCTACGTGGGCGAGAACAAGGAGTTCGAGCGCCAGTACCTGGCCGGCGAACTGGAGCTCGAATTCACGCCCCAGGGCACGCTGGCCGAAAAGCTGCGCGCCGGTGGCGCCGGTATCCCCGCGTTCTTCACCAAGACCGGCGTGGGCACCATGGTGGCCGAAGGCAAGGAACTGCGCGAATTCGACGGCGAGACCTATGTGATGGAGCGCGGTCTGGTGCCCGACGTGTCACTGGTCAAGGCCTACCGCGCCGACAAGTCGGGCAACCTGCAGTTCCGCTACACCGCGCGCAACTTCAATCCCGCGGTGGCCATGGCCGGCAAGATCACGGTGGTCGAGGTGGAGGAGATCGTGGAGACCGGCGCCATGGTGCCGGACCAGGTGCACCTGCCGGGCATCTATGTGCACCGCATCGTGCTCAATGCCACGCCCGAAAAACGTATCGAGAAGCGCACCCTGCGCGACAAGGCCAGCGCCTGAGCCACCCACCGCAACACAACCCAACAGGAGTCATCCCATGGCCTGGACCCAAGACCAAATGGCGGCACGTGCCGCGCAGGAACTGCAGGACGGTTACTACGTGAACCTGGGCATCGGCATCCCGACCCTGGTGGCCAACTTCGTGCCTGCCGACAAGGAAGTATGGCTGCAAAGCGAGAACGGCATGCTGGGCATCGGCCCGTTTCCGACCGAGGACGAGGTCGACGCCGACCTGATCAACGCCGGCAAGCAGACCGTCACCACGCTGCCGGGCTCGTCGATCTTCGGCAGCCACGACAGCTTTGCCATGATCCGGGGCGGCAAGATCAACCTGAGCATCCTGGGCGCGATGCAGGTGAGCGAGAAGGGCGACCTGGCCAACTGGATGATCCCGGGCAAGATGGTCAAGGGCATGGGCGGGGCGATGGATCTGGTGGCCGGCGTCAAGAACGTCGTGGTGCTGATGGAACACGTGGCCAAGAAGAAGGACGGCAGCATCGACCTCAAGATCCTGCCGCACTGCACCCTGCCGCTGACCGGTGTGGGCGTGGTCGACCGCATCATCACCGACCTGGCCGTGATGGACGTGACCCCGCATGGGCTGAAGGTGGTCGAGCTGGCGCCTGGCGTCACGCGCGAGGAGCTGCAGTCCAAGACGGGCGTGCCGCTGCGGTGAACCCCGCCGACGCGCTGGAAGCGCTGTGGCATTCGGCCGCAATGCCGGCCAAGGCGCTGCAGCACGTCACGCTCACCGGCGCCGATCCGGTGCTGCCGTCGTCCTTTTGCGTGGGCACGGCGGCTCAGACCAGCATTGCGGCGGCCGCGCTGGCCGCGCACGAATTCGGCTGCCTGCGCGGCCAGCCGCCGCAGCAGATCGGCGTCGACATGGCGCATGCGGCGGCCGAATGCAGCGCCTGGTTCCGGCTCGATGGGAAGGTGCCCGAGATCTGGGACAAGTTCGCCGGGGTCTACCCCTGCGCCGACGGCTGGGTGCGTGTGCATACCAATTTCACCCACCACCGCGACGGCGTGCTGCAACTGCTCGGGCTGCGCGCGGCCAGCGCTGAACGCGCCGACGTGCAGCGGGCCCTCGCCACGTGGCGTGCGATCGATTTTGAAGCCGCCGCCGCAGAAAACGCACTGGCGGTGGCGGCGCTGCGCAGTTTCGAGGACTGGGAGGCGCATGCGCAGGGCCGCTGCGTGGCCGCTGTGCCGCTGTTGCAGTTCGAGCGTATCGGTGATGCGCCGCCGCGGTCGTGGCCGGGCCTGGCACCACAGGATGCCGCGCTGCAAGGTGTCAAGGTGCTGGACCTGACGCGCATCCTGGCCGGGCCGGTGTGCGGGCGCACGCTGGCCGCCTATGGCGCCGACGTGATGCTG
>JANMZX010000561.1:0-8348 GCA_031383745.1 Rhodoferax sp.
TTGGCGTGTTTGTAGCTCTGCAGGCTGAAGCACCCCGCCCGGCCCCAGGTGCCGGTGGCGCGGCCGTTCCAGCCCGCTCCCATGGTGTGGGCGCAGTCCTCGACCAGCTGGATGCCGTGGCGCTTGCAGATGGCGTCCAGCCGCTCCATGTCGCAGATGTGGCCGCGCATGTGCGAGAGCAGCAGGGTCCTGGCGCCGCTGGAGGCCGCCTTGCGATCCAGGTCGTCGAGGTCGATCGTGTAGTCGTCGCACACGTCCACCAGCACCGGCCGGGCACCGGCATGGGCGATCGCCCCCGGCACCGGGGCCAGCGTGAAGCAGTTGGACAACACGGCATCACCCGGCTGCACACCCGCGCTCTTGAGCGCCACGAACATGCTCGACCCGCAGGAGTTGAGCGCCACGCAATAACGCACACCGAGCTCTGCGGCAAACGCGGCTTCGAGCCGCGATGCGGCGCTGGTCGTGCCATCGGTCTCGCCGTAGCGGTGCAGCTTGCCGCTGCGCATCAGTTCCAGTGCCGCGTCCACGCCCCCGGCGGGTATCGGCTCCTGCTGGCTCAGGTCGATGTGCAGGGGTTCGGTGGAAACGGCCATGCGGTCAGCTCCTGTTTCCGCCCAAGGTTCCCAGGTCGAACTGCTCGCCGGGGAAGTATTTGTGCAGGCGCACGTCGCCGGTGCGGGCATGGCCCTCCATGCCCTCCAGCCGCGAAATGCGCGCCGCCACCTGCCCGACCGCACGCGAAGCGTCGCGGTTCAGGCGCTGCCAGGTCACGGTCTTGATGAACTTGCCCACCGACAGGCCACCGGAATACCGCGCCGCGCCGCGGGTTGGCAGGATGTGGTTTGGGCCGCTGCACTTGTCTCCGTAGGCAACGGTGGTTTCTTCACCCAGGAACAGCGAGCCGTAGTTGCTCAGGTTCGCGAGCCACCAGTCGAGGTCACCCGCCATCACCTGCAGGTGCTCGCAGGCGTAGTTGTCGCTCACCTGTACCGCCTCCTCGCGGCTGTCCACCAGCACCACCTCGGCATGGTCGCGCCAGGCGGCGGTCGCGGCATGGCGCGCCACGTCCGGCAGGGCGGCGATGAACGAGGGCGCCAGCTCCAGCACCTTCAGGCCGAGTTCGCGGGACGTGGTGATCAGCCACACCGGCGAGTCCGGGCCGTGTTCCGCCTGGCCGACCAGGTCCGCGGTGACGATCGCCGGGTCGGCGCCGTCGTCGGCAATGATGGCCGACTCGGTCGGACCGGCCACCACGTCGATACCCACCCGACCGAACAGCATGCGTTTGGCCTCGGCGACGAATCGGTTGCCCGGGCCGACGATGATGTCGGCCGGTTTGCCGGAGAACAGACCATAGGCCAGCGCTGCCACGCCCTGCACGCCACCGAGTGCCAGCACGGTGTGCGCCCCGCACAACTGCATTGCGTACAGGATCGCCGGGTGGATGCCCGCGTCCTTGTGCGCCGGCGTGGTGGCGACGATGTGTTTCACGCCGGCCACGGCGGCGGTACCCACACTCATGATGGCGCTGGCGGCATGGGCATAACGACCGCCAGGCACATAACAGCCCGCGGTGTTGCAGGGGATCAGCCGCTGGCCGACGGTCAGGCCGGGGATCAACTCGGCCGAGAACTCCTGCATCGAATCGCGTTGGCGGCGCGCGAAGTCCTGGACCCGGTCGCGGGCAAAGCGGATGTCGTCCTTGACGCCCGGGCTGAGGGCCGCTTCAGCGCGCGCGAACTGTTCCGGACCGACCACGATATCGCCCAGCCAGCCGTCGAGTTCGCGCGCATACCGGCGGGCCATGGCCTCGCCGTCGGACGACAGGGCATCGAGCATGCCGCGCACCGTGGTGGCGGTGGACGTATCGACGGCCTCGGTGGGTGGGTGGGCTTGCTTGAGGTAGACGATGGGCATGGCGCAAACGGGTGATCGGCCTGGACGCGGCGGGTTGGAAGGTGCTCGCCATCGTAGTCCGGACTGGGCCCCGCGCATAATGCCAGATAGAGAATGTCGATCAGACCAGAATCCGCAGGCGGCCAGGCGGCCCTGACAAGGAGCGGCGCACCCATGCACCAACACCAAGGTTTCCGATGAGCCGCACCGCCCGCACCAGCGACCTGATGTGGCTGCGCCTGTTCCGGCGTTTCGAAGGGCGGTCCGCCACCCTGCAGGGCCAGTTGCGCGACATGCTGGTGCATGCGGTGATGGAAGGTTTTCTGGCGCCAGGCGCCGCCCTGCCGGCCGGCCGCGTGCTGGCGCTGGCGCTGGGCGTGTCGCGCACCACGGTCACGCTGGCCCTGCAATCGCTGGCCGACAAGGGGCTGGTCGTGAGCCGGCCGCGCAGCGGCTTCTACGTGGCTGACGCCCTCCAGGCGGCCTTGGCGGGTGCCGGCCACAGCGCCGACGAAGGCGCACCCGCCGCGGTGGTGGGATGGCGTGATCGCCTGGTGCTGCAGCCAAGCGCACAGCGCAACATCGTGAAGCCGCTGGACTGGCAGCAACAACCCTACCCCTTCATCTACGGCCAGTTCGACGCCAGCCTGTTCCCGTTCCGCGACTGGCGTGCCTGCACCCTCGAATCGCTGCAGGCGCGCTCGGTGCGGCAGTGGGCGCCGGACCATATCGACCGCGACGACGACGCGCTGGTCGAGCAGATCCACCGGCGACTGCTGCCGGCGCGCGGCATCTGGGCCGATCGCGACGAGATCCTGGTCACCAACGGGGCGCAGCAGGCGACCTTCCTGCTGTCGATGCTGCTGGTGGGCCCGGGCACCCGCGTCGGCATGGAGGACCCCGGCTACCCGGACGCCCGCAACACCTTCGCGCTGCGCACGCAGCACCTGCGCGCCCTGCCGGTGGACGCGGACGGGCTTGTGCCGGGCAGCGCCGTGTCGCGCTGCGACTATGTCTACGTGACGCCCAGCCACCAGTGCCCGACCACGGTGACCATGCCCCTGGAGCGGCGCCAGCAACTGCTGGCCATGGCCACGCGCGACGACTTCGTGGTGATCGAGGACGACCATGAAAGCGAACTCAATTTCTCCGGGCAGCCGACTGCCGCGCTCAAGAGCCTGGACGACGCGCAACGCGTGATCTACCTGGGCAGCCTGTCCAAGACGCTGGCGCACGGCCTGCGCCTGGGATATCTGGTGGCGCCAGCCGAGCTGGTGCGCGAACTGCGCGCGCTGCGCCGCCTGGTGATGCGCCATGTGGCCACCAACAACCAGCAGGCGGCGGCCAACTTCATCGCGCATGGCCACCACGAGGCCTATGTGCGCCGGCTCAACCTGGCGTACCGCGAGCGTTCGCGCGCCGTGCACGACGCGCTGCGCCGCCACGCGCCGGCGCTCGACGCGGTGACGGCGCGCGGCGGCTCGGCGGTCTGGGTCACCGGGCCGGCGGCGCTGGACTTCCGGCAGCTGGCGGCGGTTTTGTACCAGCAGGGCGTGGTGGTGGAACCGGGCGATGTGTTTTATGCCTCGGCCCGCCAGCACCGCAACCAACTGCAGATCGGGTATTCGTCGATCGCCGTCGACCGGATCGATGCAGGCATCCGTCTGCTGGCAGCAGCCCTGGCTTCGTGTTGATAGCCCCTGGCCAGGCTGGCAGGTGGCCCAGGCCGGTGCCGATGTCGTCGCGGTGGATGCCAACGCCGCGCTGGCCGCTCAGACAGCCGCGCCGTGTGGGCCATCGCGGCAGTGGGCGACGTGAGCGACCCGGAGTTTTGCACCCGGGTGGTTGCCGACACGGTTGCGCGCACCGGTCGCTTGAACGTGGTCGTCAATGCGACCGGCGGGGTGTTCTACAAGTGCCACCGGATTCGACCCGGCACAACTGCAGCATGCCTTGCCGGTGGCGGACATGCACCTGAGCGACGAAATGCGCGAGGCCAGCGACGAACTGGTGTCGCCGGGCAGCGTGGTGGCGAGCTTTTTCAATACGGCAGGCTGGATGAAGTGGAAGTTTGCCTGAGCGTGCCAGCAGGCTGCAAACGCGTGGTGACCCCAATTTTGGGGGTATCGGCCGCCTGGACAAGCGCGAACAATCAGACACAGGTGGTCGACCACCCGCGCGCTGCTTCAGCGTTGCCATGCAACACAGGAGATGTCCATGCCATTGCACGCCTCGCGCAAGTCTTTCGTTGCGTCGGTCGTCCGACTCAATGCCCTGGTTTTCCTGTGTGCCATCAGCTGCCCGGTCGCCGTGCAGGCAGCGCCCAGCAGCAGCGCGTCGGCCAGGTCGATTGCGTCGGAATCTGCCTGCAGCCTGGGCACCCCCCTCAGCAGCACGGGCGGCACGTCCCTCTTGTCCTTCAGCACGTCCGAACTCAGCACCGGCGCTTGTCTTGGCACTGCGAGCGCCGACGCCGGCAGTGGCCGCCTGAATGCAAACTCCTTTGCCAGTGGGGTGCACAATGTGGTGGTTTGCCCCGGTTGCGTCGAGCGGGCTCCGCTGATGCGGGCCGATGCGTCCGCCGGCCTGTCCGAGGTCGTCCGGTCCTTCTATTCGCAAGACCCTGTGGCGCTTGGCATCACGACCATCACCGCCCCGGTGTCGATCAAGGTGAGTGGCGGGGTGGGCGCGGGTACATCTGCCGATCTTCATTTTGTCACCAGTGCCGTCAGTTACTCTGCCACGGTGGCGGGTATGAATATCAGTGGTTCGAAGGTTCTGCAATCCAGCAGCACCCTGGGAGAGCCACTGGCTGAAAGCCAGACGGGCCACTTTGGCGACATTGATTTCAATTTGACCCTCTCTCCCGGCGACTTCAACGTCTCTCTGGCGATCAATGCGATCGCCGAGGTCAACGCGCGTGGCAGCGGGCTCCCCTTTGGTGCCACTTCATCGGCCGAAGCCCTCCATTCGCTGCGCTGGCTGGGCATCACCGGTCCGATCATTGCGCGCAATGCGGCAGGCGGTATCGTGGCATTGCCGAACGACTTCGCCATCGACATGGTCGGGCAGAGCACCGGGTTCAATTACAGCCATGCGGCACTGGCACCGGTGCCGGAGCCGCAGTCTGGCGCGTTGTTGGTGGCTGGTCTGTCGGTGGTCGGGTTTGTGCTGCGCAAGCGCCGCAACCGCAAGTGCCTGAAGTGAGTGCCGCCTCTTAGCTATCCAGGGCGATGACCGCGTTGTGCCAGCGGCCCCAGTGGCCATGAACGCCCGGTCACCCTGACGATCCAACTGATCAGTTCACAACAGGGAGGTATTTGCATGAACACATTCCCCAGCCTGGCCTGGAAAATCCTGGCCATCCCCGTCGCCATTGCCGTCGCGCTGCCGGCAACCTCCTGGGCGCAGGCAAGTGCATTCGCTCGCCTGCAAACCTCCACTGCCCAATGCCCGAGCGAAGGCTTCGCGGCGCCTTCGGGAACAGCGGGCAGCATGGCCGCCATCATCGACTTTTCCAACGCCCAGTGCCAGTTGTTCGCCGGTGGCTTTGCCTATGCTGGCGTGGTCGGTGCCAGTGCCAACGTCAACTCCCGAACGGCTGGTGTTGGCACGGTATTCCAGCGAGCCGACGCCAGTGGCGGCTGGAATGACGGCCTGCAGGTGGTCTGGCCGCAAAACGTGTCGGTTGCCGGCCTGCACCATCTGCGGCTGACCTTCAACGTCGATGCGCACGGCGGCGTGTCCGCCAACGAGATCCAGATCTCCCCGACCTTTGGCACCGGCAGCGCGGACATCGATTACAACTTCAATTTTGCCGGCTTCAGCCGCAGTGGCGCACAACATATCGTGGGCGGCGGGGCGTTCAGCAGTACGGGCGTGTTTGGCACGATCGCAGGTGTGGTCGACCTGGCCCCGACCGGTGGCGCAGCAGGTGCCTACAACTTCTCGGATACCTCCATCGCACTGTCTGGCGGTGCCCACGCGTTGGTGCAGTCTATTGCTTTCTCACTCGATGGGCCGGCCATCATTGCCGACGCCAGCGGCAAGGCCAATTTCAACCGGATCCTGCAATGGAGGGGTGTGGTGGGGGTGAAGGCCTTCGACAGCAACGGCGACGAGATCACGTTGCCCACGGGTTTCGCGCTCGGTCTGATCGGTGGCCAGACCGGCTTCAACTACTGGAACGAGGCGGCACTGGCGCCCGTCCCCGAGCCCGCCCACTGGGCATTGCTGCTTGCCGGCCTGGCGCTGCTGACCTGGGTTGTCAGCCGGCGCGACCGACGGGCCTGATGGGCCTCGGGCGCGTTAGTCCGCCTGCCGCTCCCGGCCTGGCTGCCTCCGTCGCGGGCACATCGGAGCCTTTGCGCGGCTCCCGGTCGGTGGGCTGGGATTGCACGCGCCCTGTCAGGCCACGCCCTGTGCGACCGGCGCGGCCGGCTCGACGATCCGCGTCCAGCCGTAGGGGTCATCCACCCGACCGTACTGGATGTCGGTCAGCGCGCGGTAGATGCGCGTTGCCACAGGCCCCGCCACACCGCCACCGACCACCACATCGCGGCCGTGGCGTCCGAAGCGGCCGATCGGCACGACGACCGCCGCGGTGCCCATGCAGAAGGCTTCGGTGATGCGTCCGGCCTGGATATCGGCCAGCACCTCGTCCACGTCGAGCCGCGCCTCGCGCACGGGATACCCGAGGTCGGGTGCCAGCCGCAGCACCGAATCGCGCGTGATGCCCGGCAGGATGCTGCCCGACAGCGCCGGCGTGACGATCTCGCTGCCGCCGTGGACGAACGCGACGTTCATGGCGCCGGCCTCCTCGACGAAGCGGCGCTCGATCGCATCGAGCCACAACACCTGCTGGTAGCCCGCGGCACGCGCCGCTTCCGTGGCCACGAGACTGCCGGCATAGTTGCCGATGGTCTTTGCAGCGCCAGTGCCACCCGGCGCCGCGCGCACGTGCTGTTCCTCGACGCGCACCGCCACCGGTTGAAACCCGCTGGCGAAGAACGTCCCCACCGGGCTGAGCACGACGTAGTGCAGGTAGCTGCGGCTGGCGCGCACTTCGAGTGTGGCCTCGGTGGCGATCATGACCGGCCGGATGTAGAGCGATGCACCGTCGCCGCGCGGTGCCCATGCGTGCTCCAGCGCCAGCAGCGCCTCGATGCCAGCGAGAAAATCCGCCGGCTCGATGCCGGGCATGGCCATGCGCTCGGCAGAGCGGTTGAAACGTTCGGCGTTGGCCTCGGCTCGGAACAGGCCGAGCCGGCCATCGGGTCGCAGGTAGGCCTTGGTGCCTTCGAAGATCGCCTGGCCGCAATGCAGGATGTGCGCGCCCGGGTCGAGATCGATGCTGCTGCGTGGCCCGATGGCGGCGTCGTGCCAGCCGCGCCCTGCCGTGTAGCGACGGGTGAACACGCGGCGCGTGAACACGTTGCCAAAGCCCAGTGGTTCTGGCAGCGTGACGGGGCGGTGGTCGGCGATCGGGTCGATGCGGATGTGCATGGCGGTGTCTCGTAACGGGCGGTTGGCGTGGCCGGGCCGCCCTGGCGGCAGGGCCGGCGGCCGGGCGGTGCGCGTCGGGGCATACTAGCCGAAGTGTGCGGGTGCGCAAGCGCTGGCAGTTGCGTCGGCACCGCCTCCACACGGCCCGCTATCCGAGACCAGAAGCATGATCGTCTGCCAGCTCTCCGACCTGCACCTGCGTGCCCCCGGCTCGCTGGCGTACGGTCGCGTCGATACCAACCGCTTCTTCGACCTGGCCATCGCCGAACTGGTGGCGCTTGCGCCAGCGCCGGACGTCTACCTGCTGACCGGCGACCTGGCGGACTCCGGCAGTGCCGATGAATATGCGGTGCTGGCGCAGGGCATCGCGCGTCTGGGCAAGCCGGCCTACCTGCTGCCCGGCAACCACGACGAACGCACGGCCTTGCGGGCGGCCTTCCCGCAGGCGGCCTATCTGCCATCGGCGCAGCCCTGGCTGCAATACCGCGTCGATCTGGGAGGACTGGCATTGATCGCGCTCGATACCGTCGTGGCGGGCTCACCACACGGCGAGCTCGACGCCGCTCGGCTCGACTCGCTGCAGGCCCACCTGGACACGACCACCCCGACCCTGATCGCGATGCACCACCCGCCCTTCGCCACCGGCATCGCGCACATGGACGCCATGGGGCTGCTGCGCGGAGCCGGCGAGCTGGAGGCGATCCTGCGCCGCCACCACAACATCGAAGGCATCGTGTGCGGGCATCTGCATCGCAGCATCCAGGCCCGCTTCGCCAACACCTTCGCCTGCACCTGCCCGAGCCCGGCGCACCAGCTGACACTCGAACTGCGGCCGGACGGCCCCGCGTCCTTCCGCATGGAGCCGCCGGGCTACCTGCTGCACCTGTGGCGCGATGGGCGACTGGTGACCCATGCCGGCGTGTTCGGTGCGTTTGCGGGCCCGT
>JANMZX010000569.1:0-2882 GCA_031383745.1 Rhodoferax sp.
CCTGTGCCGCCTGCGCCACCTCCCAAGCCGGCGCCCAAGCCGGTCGTGGCGATGCGGGGTGATGACCGTCCGGGCATGAAAAAGTCCGAACCGGTTGCGCCGGCCCGGGGCGGCCGTTTCGGCGACCGCAAGGACGGCCCCCGCGCGCCGTTCGGTGCCAGCCCGCGTGGTGATGGCCGCGACGCCGCACGCGGCGGGCCGCGTGGCGGCTTCGACGACCGTGCTCCCCGCACCAACCCGTCGCCGACGCCGCGCCTTGGCGATGCGGCTTTTCGGGCGCAGCGCGACGCGATCGAGCGCGCCGAGATGGCCCTGCGCAAGCTCGCCTCGCAAGCCCATGGAGAAGCCCTGTCGCACCTGCTCGCGGCCTGGGAAAAACGCGATCCGGCGCTGGTCCCCGGCGCCCAGGAGCTCGGTTCCCGGGTAGCCGCCAGCGCCCGACCGGGCTGGTTGCAGGCGCTTGCCGCGCCTGCGGGCAACCCTGTCGACCATGCGATTTTGCGGCTCGAAATCGCCGCCGAGATCCCGACCCCGGCCGAGCACCATGATGCGCGGCGCATGTACCAGTTGCAGTTGCTGACCAAGCGCAACGATCCGGCTCCCGGGCAGACCTGGGGACAGGATGTCGGAAGGGTACTGGCTGGCGCATTCGACCCTGTGCTGGAGCGCCGATTGCGCAACGCGCTGAAGGTGCTGCTCAAGCCCTGAGGCCGGCCCCCGGTCCATGCCGGTCCGGCGGCGGTTTGGGGCCGGGCGCGTATCCCTGCGACAATGGCCGCGCCATTTTGCCTAAACGCGCGCCGCTGCGCAGCACGGGAACGGGAGGTTCGACTTGGACTCCGTGGAAGATCTGCTCCGCCGCCTGGAGCAACTCAATGCGATCGGGGCCTCGCTGTCCAAGGAGCGCGACATCACGCGTCTGCTGGAGAGCATCCTGCTTGCGGCCAAGACCATCACCAACGCGGATGGCGGCACGCTGTACCGCATGCTGGACGACCACACCGCGCTGCGCTTCGAGATCCTGCGCACCGACTCCCTGCGCATCGCCATGGGCGGAAGTTCGGGCAATCCGATCCTTTTCCCGAACCTGCCCCTGCTCGACGATGCGGGCACCCCCAACGACTCGCTCGTGGCGGCGTATGCCGCCATCCACCACCAGACGGTCAACATTGCCGACGCCTACACCGAGCCGAACTTCGACTTCTCCGGAACACGCCGGTTCGACGAACGCACCGGTTACCGCTCCAAGTCGTTCCTGGCAGTTCCGATGCGCAACCATGAAGGCGAGGTGATCGGCGTCCTGCAGTTGATCAACGCGCAGCGGCCCGGAAGCACCGAGGTGGTCAGCTTCTCGCTGTCGGACCAGAGCCTGGTCGAGTCGCTGGCGTCGCAGGCGGCGATCGCCCTGACCAACCGGCTGCTGATCACGCAGCTCGAGGAGTTGTTCGAGTCCTTCATCAACCTGATCAACCTGGCGATCGACGAGAAGTCCCATTACACCGGTGGCCATTGCCAGCGCGTTCCGGCCCTCACCATGCTGCTGGCCGAGGCGGTGAACGCCACCACGCAGGGGCCGTTGGCCTCGTTCAGGATGGATGACCGGGACCGCTACGAGCTCAAGATCGCCGGGCTGCTGCACGATTGCGGCAAGGTCACGACGCCCGTGCATGTGGTGGACAAGGCGACCAAGCTGCAGACGCTGTTCGACCGCATCGAGCTGATCGATACCCGCTTCGAGGTGCTCAAGCGGGATGCCGAGATCGCCGTCTTGCGCCGCCAACTCGAATTGCGCGAAAAGACCAACCCGGATGCCGAGGCCGCCGTGCTGGGCGGCTTCCGGGCCGATATCGAGGCGCTGGATGCAGACCGTGCCTTTCTGCGCGCCACCAACACCGGCGCCGAATCCACGCGTGACGACACGCTGGCAAGGGTGCGCCAGATCGCCAGCAGCCGCGTCTGGCGCAACGTGGATGGCGTGGAGACCGAGTTCCTGACGTCCGATGAGCTGGAGAACCTGACGATCAAGGCCGGCACCCTGACGCAGGCCGAGCGCAACACGATCAACCACCATATCGTGGCCACGATCAAGATGCTCGAGAAGCTGCCCTGGCCCAAGCACCTGCGCAATGTGCCGGAGTACGCCGGCGGCCACCACGAGCGCATGGACGGCAAGGGCTACCCCAAGGGCCTGACCCGTGACCAGATGTCGGTACAGGCGCGGGTGATGGGCATCGCCGACATCTTCGAGGCATTGACGGCCAGCGACCGGCCGTACAAGCCGGGTATGAAGCTGTCGCAGGCAATGGGCATCATGCACAGGTTCAAGCTCAACGGCCATATCGACCCGGACCTGTTCGACGTGTTCGTGCGCGAGAAGGTCTACCTTCAGTACGCCGAGCAGTTTCTCGATCCCTGGCAGATCGACGAGGTCAGCCTTCCGGCGTGACAGCGCCGAAGAACGCGTCGAACATCGGCACCAGTGGCTCGAAGTCGCGCCTGAACGACGCCGGATTCACGAAATAGGCTTCGCTTGCGACAGCGAAGAACTCGCTGATCGACTCCGCGGCATAGGCATCGAGCCATACCGGCGCGCCGCCAAAACGCTCGGCCAGGCTCAGCTTGTCGCAGTAGTCCTGGTACTCGGCCTGCAGGATGGCGCGCCAGTGGCTGCGCGCCTGGCCCGCTGTCGCCGCACCCATGAACCCGGTCGGCAGTGGCGGGCAACCGTCCGTGGCGCCGTCACGCATGTCGATCTTGTGCACGAACTCGTGGATCACCACGTTGTAGCCCTCGCCGGTGGTCCGGCCGGCGTCGGCGACATCCTGCCAGCTCAGGGTGACCGGCCCGTCCTCCATGGCTTCACCGCTGAGCTCCTCGTGCCA
>JANMZX010000598.1:0-7353 GCA_031383745.1 Rhodoferax sp.
CGGGACCTGCCCGGCCTTTTCCCAGTCGGCGTGGAACGGTGTCACGTGTTCGGCGACGAAGCGGCGCACGGTGTCGCGAAAGGTATCGTGGTCGGGGCCAAAGAGTGTGCGCGGGATCATGCTGCAAGGCGTTCAGGTTTCCGCGGCGCAGGCGCCGCCAGGTGCGACCAGGGGCTGGATGGCGGCATCGTCATAACCGCATTCTTTCAGGATCTCGGCGCTGTGCTGGCCCAGGCCGGGAGGCAGGTGCGAGATGGCGGGTGGCGAGGCGCTCATGCGCAGGGGGTTGCGCGCCATGCGCAGCGTGCCTTCGGTCGGGTGTTCGGCGAACTGCCAGAAGTCGACACTCTCCAGGTGCGGATCCGTGGTCAGGTCCTCGAGCGCATTGACCACCGAAAAGGGAACGTCCTCCGGTGTCAGCAATTGCAGCCACTCGGCGTTCGTCTTGCGCGCGACCTGGCGCTCGATCTCGTCCCACACCTCGCGGAAGTGCTTCTGCCGGGCCGCGAATGTCGCGAAACGCGGGTCGTCCATGATGGCTGGTACGCCAGCGAGTTCGAAGAAGCGCCGCCAGTGCGCGTTGGAATAGGGCAGCAGCGCCAGGTAGCCGTCCTGCGTGCGGTAGGGCCTGCGCGCCGCCGAGCTCACCGGCAGATACCCCATCGGCCCGATCGGCGGCTCGAACGCATGGCCCCACTGGTGCTCCAGCATGTTGAAGGCGGCCATGGTCTCGAACATGGCCACGTCGACCTGCTGTCCCTGGCCGGTGCGCAGTCGGTGCAGCAGCGCCAGGACGATGGCGTACGCGGCATGCACCCCGCTGATCTTGTCCGCGATGATGGTGGGGATGAAACGCGGCTGGCCACCCACCACCTGCTGCAGCATCGCCAGGCCCGATGCCGCCTGGATGATGTCGTCGTAGGCGGGCCGCCCGCCGTAGACGCCCTCGTCGCCATAACCTGTGACGTGGCAATACACCAGCCGCGGATGGCCGGAGGCCAGGGTGTCGTAGTCGATACCGAGCCGCCGGGCGGCCGGCGTGCGCATGGAATGCAGCAACACGTCGCTCTTCGCCACCAGGCGCTGGAGTACCGCGCGTCCCTCGGGCCGCTTCAGGTCGACCACGATGCTGCGCTTGCTGCGGTTGCTGGTCAGGAAGAAGGCCCCCATGCGTTCGGAGCGGCGCGGGCCGATGGCGCGTGTGAGGTCGCCTTCCGGGGGTTCGAGCTTGATGACCTCGGCGCCCATGTCGCCGAGGTACTGGCCTGCGAGCGGGCCGAACACCATCGAGGCGATCTCCAGGACCTGCATGCCGGCCAGCGGCCCCGGGTGCGCCATGCTGCAGGCCTACAGGACGACGACCGGCGCCAGCGGGCTGCCGGTGGCGCCCACGATCGGCAGCGCACTGGCCATGAACAGGAATTCGTGGCGGCCGCTGGCCACCAGCGGGTCGAGCATCACGCCTTCGAGCAGCGGCACGCCGTAGTCGCGGATCAGATACTGGTGCACGGGAAACACCTGGCCTTCGGGAAACGGCAACACCTCGATGGCGAAGTTGTCCGCGCCCACCAGCGCGACGTCGCGTGCCACTAGCCAGCGGGCGGCGCCGATGTCGATGCCCGGCTCGATGTTGAAGTCGACCTTCTGCACGCCCTGCTGCGATTCGAGCCAGCCGGTGCGCAGCAGCACCGCGTCGCCACGCCCTGGCATCACACCGGCCGCGCTGGCGGCCGCGGCCAGGTCGTCCGCGGTGATCGATTCCCCCGGCGCCAGCACTCGGCCCTTGAGTCGCACCAGGTCGAGCAGCAGCCCGCGGGTGACGATCGGCGGCATCTTCTCCACACCCAGGTGGGCGGCCCCGGTGGTGCTTCGGATCGAGTCGCCAAGGTAGCCGTTGTACAGTTTGTCGTCGTACCACGCATGGCACAAGGCGTCCACATGGGTGCCGATGTGCAGCGGCATCACCACGGTGTCTTCGGCGAACTGGAAGCCGCCGGGGCGGCGGCTGCCGGCGACGGCGTAGTCGCCGCCGTCGCGGCCCATGAAATGCTGCAGCCCGCAGCGGTGCGCCGGCACCGGCGTCTTGCCCGACAACAGCTGCGCCAGGCGCAGCACCTCGCCGCTGCGCACCAGCCGCGTGGCGCGCAGCACCTCGTCGGAGCCGATCAGGTTGAGCGCGCCGCGCTCGTCCTGCGGCCCCCAGCGGTTCCAGGCATTGGTGCTGTTCATCGTGCCCCCAGGCGCGCCGACAGCTTGCGCGCCGCCTCGCACAGACGTGCGACGGCCGGATCGTGCTCGGTGAAATCCGGCGATTCGCCCATCATGGTGAGCGCCAGCACGATGTTGCCGCCGGCGTCGAACACCGGCGCACTGACGGCGCTCACGCCACGTTCATTGACATCGCGGATGATCGCGTCGTAGATGGTGCCGAGCTGCCGCTCACGCACCAGCGCCAGGTGCGCGTCGACCGCCGCGTGGTCGGGGAACAGCGCGCCCGGCACGCCGCGGGCAGCGGCGATCTCCGCCTCCAGGTACGGCGCAGTGCGTTGCGGCGCCGAGTACGCGGCGAACACCTTGCCGGTGGCCGAGCCGAGCAGCGGCAGCACCATGCCGCAGCGCAGATCGACCGGCAGCGGCTTGCGCGCCTCGATCCACCAGATCAGCGTCGGCCCGAAGTTCCCCCAGACACCCAGGCCCACGGTCTTGTCGGTCTCGTGGTTCAGGTCTTCCAGGCAGGGCCGCGCCAGGTGCACGGCGTTGAGCGAGGCGACGTTGCCTGCGCCGCCAGCACGGTCGCCGGCGTTGTCGTAGGGGTGGACGACCATGTAGCGGCCGGCACCGAACGCCAGCGGCTTGCGCGTGCTGCCCTGGATGCGCTCGACCCGGCCCAGGAAGATGGCGTGGTCGCCGCCGGGGTAGGTGGCTTCGGCGCGGCATTCCAGATACGCGGCGCAGCCGTCGATCAGCGGCACGCCGTCGATACCGGGCGTGGTGGGTATGCCGGCGAACCGGTCGGCGACCGACCGGGCGAACTGGTTCGAGATCGCCACCTGGTCCTCGGACAGGATGTTGACGACGAAACGCGCCGCCCGGTTGTAGACCTCGAAGGTCTTGGCGCTCGTGCGCAGGCTCCAGACGATCAGGGGCGGGTCGAGCGACACCGAGTTGAAGGAGTTGGCGGTCATGCCGATCGGCTTGCCGTCGTCGTCGAGCGCGGTGATCACCGTCACGCCGGTGACGAACGAACCCAGGCAGCGGCGCAGCTCTGCCGGGTCGATGCCGGACGCCGCGGGCGGTTCGAGGGCGGTTGATGCCATATCGGATTATCCAGGCCGACCTGGGTCGCGCCTGCCATGGGGTCCGCGGACCGGGCGCGTCGCCTTGTGCCCGCAGACGTTTACCGTTAAGATTGCAAGTATGCCAAATGGTATTCTAATACTACTCATCAGTAAATCAGGGTTAACCCTTTTTGGCCGCTTCGAACGCTGCCGGGATGGCGCATGGCGGTGATCACCAGCATCGCCGACCTGCGCCGCCTCGCGCGCCGTCGCGTGCCGCGCATGTTCTTCGACTACCTCGACGCCGGCTCCTGGAACGAGGGCACCCTGCGGGCCAACGAGGCCGACCTGAAGGCCATCCTGCTGCGCCAGCGCGTCGGGGTGCCGATCGGTGACCGCTCCCTGCGCACAAGCATGGCCGGGCAGGAGGTGGCAATGCCCGTCGCCCTGGCGCCCACCGGCCTGACCGGCATGCAGCATGCCGACGGCGAGATGCTGGCTGCACGCGCAGCCAGGTCCTGCGGCGTACCGTTCACCCTGTCGACCATGAGCATCTGTTCCATGGAAGACGTGTCGCAGGCGGTCGGTGGGCATCCGTTCTGGTTCCAGTTGTATGTGATGAAGGACCGCAGTTTCGTGGAGAGCCTGATCGACCGCGCCAGGGCCATCGGCTGCTCGGCACTCATGGTGACGCTGGATGCCCAGATCGTCGGCCAGCGGCACAAGGATATTCGCAATGGCCTGAGTGCGCCACCCCGCCTGAGCCTGCGCAACGTCGCCAACATGATGACGCGCCCGCGCTGGGCCTGGGGCATGCTGCGCACGCGCCGGCGCAGCTTCGGCAACATCGTGGGCCACGCCAGGGGGGTGCACAGCATCGAGGGCATGGCCGAATGGGCGGCCAGCCAGTACAACGCCACCCTCCAGTGGGGCGACATCGCCTGGATCAAGCAGCGCTGGGGTGGCAAGCTGATCCTCAAGGGCATCCTGGACGCCCAGGACGCGCGGCTGGCCGTCGCCAGCGGAGCCGATGCGCTGGTGGTTTCGAACCATGGCGGGCGCCAGCTCGACGGCGCGCCGTCTGCGATCCGGGTCCTGCCCGGTATCGTCGATGCGGTCGGCCGGGAGGTGGAGGTGCACATGGACAGCGGCATCCGCAGCGGCCAGGACGTGCTGCGGGCGCGCGCGCTTGGCGCGCGGGGTGTGTACATCGGCCGCGCCGCCCTGTATGGCCTGGGAGCATTGGGCGAAGCCGGCGTGGTGCGCGCGCTGGAGATCATCCGCAAGGAGCTGGACCTGACGATGGCGATGTGTGGCCACACGGACATCGACCAGGTCGACCGTCGGGTGCTGGTTCCCGGAACCTGGTAAGCCGGAGTCCACCCGCACCGTGCCTTCCAAGAGCCGTCACATGGTGCACCGGCAGCGCAGTTCCAGCGCAGAGCGGCTGAGCGTTTGTCGGCTATTTTTTCGAATTAGCGAAAAGAATTTCGATTTTAAGATAAAGTGCGGCCTGTGGATGTGTTCCGCAGGAGCCTGAACGCAGCATTGCCATCCGGTGCGGCAGCCAGCCGCGCCCAACCAGAAGGAAGACCCGATGACCAGCACCCCCACAGCCCCTGCCAGCCGCCTAGACGCCGTCGTCATCGGCGCGGGTTTCGCCGGCATGTACATGTTGCACCGCCTGCGCAAGCTCGGTCTCAAGACACGCGTCTTCGAGGCCGGTGACGGCGTCGGCGGCACCTGGTACTGGAACCAGTACCCGGGCGCGCGTTGCGACGTGGAGAGCATGCAGTACTCGTATTCCTTCGACGAGGAACTGCAGCAGGAGTGGGTCTGGAACGAACGTTATCCGCGCCAGACGGAGATCCTGCGCTACCTCAACCATGTTGCGGACCGCTTCTCGCTGCGTACCGACATCTCCTTCGAGACCCGCGTCGTGGGCGCGGTGTACGAAGAATCCAGCCGGCTCTGGACGGTCAAGACGGATCGCGGCGACACCGTCATCGCGCGTTACGTGATCTCCGCCGTGGGGTGCCTCTCGGCGGCCCAGGTGCCGGACGTTGCCGGGCTCGCCACGTTCAAGGGCAAGTGGTACCACACCGGCCACTGGCCGCACGAGAAGGTCGACTTCACCGGCAAGCGGGTGGCGGTGATCGGCACCGGCTCCTCGGGTATCCAGACCATCCCGGCCATCGCCAAGGAGGCGGCGCAGGTGGTCGTGTTCCAGCGCACGCCCAACTTCAGCGTGCCGGCCTGGAATGGGCCGCTCACCATCGAGGCGCAGAATGCCTGGAAGGCCGACTTCGCAGCGCACCGCCAGCTGGCCCGCACCACCAAGTCGGGCATCCTGTACCAGTACCCGACCAAGGCGGTGACCGACGTCACGCCGGAAGAACGCGAGGCCGAATACGAGGCGCGCTGGGCCCGCGGCGGCCCCGGCTTCATGCACTGCTTCACCGACATCCTGACCAGCACGGCCTCCAACAACACGCTGGTCGCCTTCGTGCACCGCAAGATCCGTGCGATCGTGAAGGACCCGGCCGTGGCCGACCTGTTGTGCCCGACCGACCACCCGATCGGCTCCAAGCGCATCTGCGTCGACACCGGCTACTACGAGACCTTCAACCTGCCGCATGTGAAGCTGGTGAACATCAAGGCCAGTCCGATCCAGGAAGTCCTGCCCAATGGCATCCGCACCAGGGGCGCCACCTACGAGGTCGACGCGATCGTGTTCGCCACCGGGTACGATGCCGTCACCGGGGCCATCGTGAAGATCGACATCCGCGGCAAGGCGGGGCAGTCGCTGAAGGCAAAGTGGGCCGAGGGGCCGCGCTGTTACCTGGGCCTGATGAGCCACGGTTTTCCCAACCTGTTCTTCCTGACCGGACCGGGCAGCCCGTCCATCCTGACCAACGTCGTGGTGTCGATCGAGCAGCATGTGGACTGGACGGCGCGCTGCATCGACCACATGGAGAAGAAGGGTGTCAAGGCCGCCGAGGCGAACCAGGCCGAGGAGGACGCCTGGGTCGACACCGTCAACGGCCTGGCCGCCAACACGCTGTTCCCGTCCACCGCGTCCTGGTTCATGGGGGCCAACATCCCCGGCAAGCCGCGCGTGTTCCTGCCCTACATCGGGGGTCTGGGCAAGTACACCACGCTGTGCGAGGAAGTGGTTGCCAACGGCTACACCGGATTCACCATGGCCTGAGCCGATGGCCATCCAACTGCACAAACGCCCACGGACGCACGCCCCATGACGACACCCACAACCGCCGAGCCCGGCACCCGGACACACTCCATCGGCGTTGTCGGCGGTGGCACCATGGGCGTGGGAATCGCCTATGTCTACGCTGCGGCCGGCTGGCAGACCACGGTCGCCGAACCCGATGACGCACGCGCCCGGGTGATGCAGGAGATCATCAAGGACACGGCGCAGCAAGGCGTCAGGCGCGGCAAGCTCAGCACCGACCAGGCCGCCCGACTTGTCGATACCGTGCGTCGGGTCGCGTCGATTGGCGATCTGCCGATGCACCTGGACCTCGTGGTCGAGACCGTGCCCGAGCGGCTGGAACTCAAGCGGCAGGTGCTGTCGGCGATCGAACAGCGCGCACCACGCATCATCGCGTCGAACACCAGCGCCCTGTCGATCGACGTGCTCGCCGCCGGCCTGCGCGACCCGGAGAGTTTCCTGGGCATGCATTTCTTCAACCCGGTGTGGTCGCTGGCGATGGTGGAACTGATCCGCGGCGCGCGGACCTCCGAGGCCACGCTGGCGCTGGCGCAGGGTTTTGCCACCGCCACCGGCAAGCAGACGATCACGGTGCGCGATGTGCCCGGGTTCGCCACCAGCCGGCTCGATCTGATCGCCTCGCTGGAGGCGATGCGCATGCTGCAGGACGGCGTGGCCAGCGCCGAAGACATCGACAAGGCGATGGTGATCGCCTACCGCCACCCGATGGGCCCGCTGCGTCTGAGCGACATCGTCGGCCTGGACGTGCGGCTCGACATCGCGCGCAACCTGAGCATCGAGCTCGGCGAGCGTTACGCCCCGCCGCAGATCCTGCAGGAGAAG
>JANMZX010000009.1:0-7287 GCA_031383745.1 Rhodoferax sp.
GCGGTGCTCATCGCAACTGCACCTTCGGATTGATCACGCCGTAGAGCAGGTCGATCAGCAGGTTGAACAGCACGAACATGGTGCCGATCGACAGCACCACGCCCATCACCGGCATGAAGTCCTGCGTCAGGATGGACTTGGTGGCGTACAGCCCGATGCCGGGCCAGTCGAACACCGTCTCCACCAGCACCGTGCCGCCCAGCAGCCAGCCGAAATACAGGCCGATCACCGTCAGGGTGGACGACAGCGCATTGCGCAGCACATGCTTGAACAGCAGCTTGCCCGGCGGGATGCCCAGCGCGCGGGCGGTCAGCACGTAGTCCTGCTGCAGCACCTCCATGGTGGACGCACGCATCATGCGGGTGATGGTGGCCAGCGGCGACAGGCTCATGGCGATCGCCGGCAGCGCCAGGTGCTGCAGCGCCAGCGACAAGGCCGCCCAGTCTCCCGCCAGCAGGCTGTCGATGGTCAACATGCCGGTGACCGTGGGTGGCGGGCTGCCGGTCAGCGGGAAACGCCCGCCGAGCGCGGCGATGCCCAGCCACATCGCAAACACCAGCTGCAGCAGCAGGCCCAGAAAGAAGCGCGGCATCGAGATCGAGGCGAGCGACACCAGCCGCACGGCATAGTCGATCCAGCCATTGCGCCGCACCGCGGCCAGCAGCCCGAGCAGGATGCCCGCCACGATCGCGATCACCATCGCCGCCATCACCAGTTCCAGCGTGGCCGGGATGTAGACCTTGAGGTCTTCCAGCACCGGCCCGCGCGTCTGCAGCGAACGGCCCCAGTCGCCCTGGAGCAGTCCGGTCAGGTAGCGCCAGTACTGCACCGGAACCGACTGGTCCAGGCCGAACTCCGCCGACAGGGCGGCCACCTCCTCCTTGCTCGCGTTGGGCCCGGCCGCCAGCAGCACCGGGTCGCCCGGCAACAGGCGCCCGATGGCAAACACCAGCATCGACAGCCCCAGCAGCACCGGGACCAGCAGCACGATGCGCCGGAGGATGTAGGCCAGCACAGGCGGCGCGTGAGGTCGGTGCGCCGGCTACTTGAGCGACAGCTTCTGCAGGTCGATGGCGTTGCTGGCCACCGGCGTGAACACGAAGCCCTGCACCGTGTCGCGCATCGCGATGCGGCGCTTCTCCAGCACGCCGAAGATGTCCGGCGCGTCGTCAACCACGGTGCGCTGGAATTCGTTGTAGATCGCCGCGCGCTTCTTCGGGTCGACCTCGCCGCGGCCTTTTTCGATCAGCGCATCGACCTTCGGGTTCTTGTACACCGGGTTCTGCCAGTTGCCGTTGCGCGAGCTGTGGTAGGCCGCGTAGGCCACGTTGTCCGGGTCGGCATAGTTGCCGGTCTGGTAGACCGGGAAGAAATCCGCATTGGTCTGCGGCGTCTTGGTGGAGGCCACCATGTCGGGCCAGACCATCGGTTTGATGTCGAGTTCGATGCCGAGCTTCTTCAGGCTGTCGAGAAGCACCAGCGACCACTGGCGCTGCTGCTCCAGGCCGGTCACGTAGACCATGGTCAGCTTGACGCCGCCGTTGGGGTACTTGGACTTGGCCAGGTAGGCCTTGGCGGCCTCCAGGTCGGTGCGCGGCACCTTGAGCTTGGGGTCGCTCATCAGGCCCGGGGGCAGCGGGCCGACCATCAGTTCGGCGTAACCCGCAGCGTCCATCATGCCCTTGTAGTTGAAGGCATGGGATACCGCCTTGCGCAGGTTCACGTCGGCCAGCGGGCCGTTGGCGGTGTTCATCTTGATGCTGAAGGTGCGGAACTCGGGTTCCAGCACGCGCACCACGCCCGGGCGATCCTTCAGTGCGTCCATGTCCTCGCTGGTCAGGTCGACCGCCAGGTGCGCCTCGCCGCGCGCCAGCATCAGGCGCTGCGATGAGGTCTCGCGCACGATCTTCCAGATCGCGCCGTCCAGGTTGCCGCCCGGCTTCCAGGGTGCGGCCACGCGTTCGAGTTCGTACAGGTTGCCCGGCTCGGCGCGCTTGAGCTTGAAGCGGCCCGAGCCGGCGATGTTCTTGCGCAGGTACTCCTGGCCGTCGTCACTGCCCTTGTTGGTCTCCAGCAGCACCGGGTTGACGACAAACTGCCACGGCAGCACTGCGAGGAAGGGCGCGAACGGCTTGAGCAGCTTGAAGCGCACCGTCTGCACGTCCACCGCCTCGATGCCGTTGGGGTCGACCACGCCGGCGATCATCCAGGAGTTGCCCTTGGACAGGCGCAGCGTGCGCCGGAAGGAATAGGCCACCGCATTGGCGGTCACCGGTGTGCCATCGTGGAAACGCGCACTCT
The DNA here is from genome assembly GCA_031383745.1 of Rhodoferax sp. Classification (GTDB taxonomy): domain Bacteria; phylum Pseudomonadota; class Gammaproteobacteria; order Burkholderiales; family Burkholderiaceae_C; genus CAISIP01. The sequence continues at coordinate 2,302 of JANMZX010000009.1, forward strand.
GGTCGAGCTTGAAGACGTATTCCAGGCCGTCGGGCGATACCGTCCAGGAGGCGGCCAGGTGCGGCACGACCTTGGGCGGAGCGCCTTCGACCCGCACCAGGCCGTCGTAGGTGTTGCGCAGCAGGAAGGCGGCCGAGTAGCCGGTGGCCACGTGCGGATCGACATTGGGGATGTCCTGCCCGCTGGCGATCACCAGGATCTTTTTGCCCTGCTGGGCCATGGCCATGCCGGACAGGCCGGCAGAAGAAACCGCCAGCGCTGAACCGGCGGCACCCTTGAGAAGACTACGACGTTCCATGGTGATACTCCTTTGAGAACAACAACAAGCAAACCTACCCGACCGATCAGGACGCTGCCAGCGTGGCAGCGGTGGCGACACGTTCGCCGTCCACCGGCGTGGGCGCGCCGGCATACCCGTAATCACGCGCCGCGCCCTCGGGCGTGATCCAGCCCATGGCCACATCATGCGCGACATCCGAGCCCGAGCGCGCGCGCGGGTCGCCGTAACCCGACCCCCCGGCCAGCGTCAACTCCACGAACTGGTCGGTGCGCGACAGGGTGACGAGTTCACCCGCACCACAGTCGTGCACCACCTGTCCGCTCGCATCCTGCACCACACCGCGCGCGGTCAGACCCGCCTGGCCGCCGTGCAGACCTGCAATATGCAGGCCAACACCCTCGGGATAGACCGACACCAGCATCGGCAGTGCGTCTTCGTCGCGCTTGCGCAGCCGCACGCGTTGCGCCATGCCGCCGCGGAACCGTCCGGCACCACCCGAATCGACCACAAAGGCCTTCTCCAGCACAACGATCGGCGCGCGCGTCTCGATCATCTCGATCGAGGTGTTGGCCGCCGAGGTCGGGTACAGCAGGCCCGACTTGCCGTCCGACCCGGCATTGGCGCCCTGCCCGCCGCCGCTGAAGAGCATGTCGGAGTAGGTGGCGCCACCGGCATCCTGGCCATACACCGTCATCGCCACCGGCAAGCCGGTGAAGGCCTGCACCTGGGCCGGCGCTGCCGTGGCCAGCGCCTGGAAGATGTTGGGCGCGATGTACCAGCCGGTGCGGGTGCGGATCGCCACCGAGGCCGGGTACTCGCAGTTGAGGATCGAGCCCTTGGGCGCCTTGACGGTGAACGGGCGGTAACAGCCTGCATTGCCGCGCACGCCCGGCGTCAGCATGCACTTGAGCGGGTAGGTGGCGTGCGCCTCGGTGTAGTTGAGCGTGGAGTTCAGCCCACCCTGGGCCAGCTGCGGCGGGGCGCCCTCGAAATCGATCTCGATGCCGTCGCCCGCCACCGTGATGCGCACCGGGAAGCGCATCGGCGTGCCGAGCGGGTTGCTCCACATCACGGACTCGTAGACGCCGTCGGGCACCCTGGTGATCGCCTCGCGCATGGCGCGCTCGGAGCGCGACTGCACCACCTCGGCCAGCGCGGCGAGGTCCTGCATGCCGTAGTCGCGCATGAAGGCGACCAGGCGCTCACCGCCCATCGCATTGGCGGTGACGAAGGAGTGGATGTCGCCCAGCACCTGCTCGCCATTGCGCACGTTCTGGCGCAGCAGCGCCACCAGCGTCTGGTTGATGCGCCCGGCCTCGACCAGTTTCATCGGCGGTATCTGCAGGCCCTCTTCGTAGATCTCGCGCGCGCGCAGCGAATCCTTGGTGCCGCCGATGTCGGACACATGCCCCACGGTGCCCAGCAGGCCGACCACCCGGCCATCCAGGAATACGGGTGTGACGATCGCGATGTCGAACAGGTGCCCGGCGCACAGCCAGGGGTCGTTGGTGATCAGCACGTCGCCTTCCTGCAGGGTCGACGCCGGGAAGCGCTCCAGCAGCGCCTTCACCGCCCGCGGCAGCGTGAGGTTGAACACCGGCATCGCGCGCGGCGAATGCGCCAGCGTCTCGCCCTCGGGGCTCAGGATCTCGCTGGCGAAATCCTGCGCCTCGGAGATCACCAGCGAGAAGGCGGTGCGGCACACGGTGAGCCACATCTCCTCGACCACGTTGACCAGCCGGCTCCACATGATCTCCAGCGCGATCGGGTCGGCCTCGATACGCGCAATCGCCTCCTGTAGCGGCGTCTCGTGTGTCACCGTCACGGCGCGCGCGGCCGGCACGCCCACGGCAATGCGCAGGTTCAGCGTGGCGTCTACCTCGACCACGTCCAGCGGCCCCAGCACCGTGGTCGCTTCGCGCTCCTCCACGATGCACGGGCCCACCAGCCGGGTGCCCGCCTGCAGCGCATCGCGGTCGTACACCGGCGTGGACACGAAACCGGCGCCGAACCAGGCCATGCGGCTGCCCTTGCACGCCTCGCGCGGGCCACCCGCGGCCAGGGCGCCGGAGATCGCGAGTTCGGGGACCGGCCCGGTGCAGTTGACGCGGAAATTGATTGCCTCGAACCGCGCCAGCGGCGGCACCGCGGTGTAACGCGTGCGGTAGGCCTGCACGAACAGCTCGCGCAATTCGGGCACCTGCGCCGGCCCGATCGGGCCGCCGGGCAGCGCCACGCGGATGTCGTGCATCTGACCCACCAGCCGCATGTCGGCCCAGCGCGCGACGCTGACGTCGGCATCCGGCACTCCGGCCACGCGCAGCTGGGCGCGACCCTGCTCCTCCAGCGCCTGCAGCACCTGGTTCACCGGGGTGCCGTCCTGCAGGCTGGACAACTCCACCGGCATCGACTGCACCTGTTCGAACGACAACGGCGCGGCCAGGAATCCGAACGCCGAAGCGGCACCGGACGCCGGCGGGATGATGACCTCCCGGACGCCCAGCGCGCGCGCCCCGGCCACCGCATGCGCCGGGCCGGCGCCGCCGAACCCGACCATGCTGAAGGAGCGCGGGTCCTTGCCGTGTTCGACCAGGTGCACCCGCGCGGCCGCGGCCATGCTGTCGACCACCAGCGCGTGGATGCCCCAGGCCGCCTGCGGCACGCTGAGCCCGAGCGGCTCGGCCACCTTGCGCATCGCGCGTTCGGCTGCGGCCAGGTCCAGGTCCATCGCGCCGCCGAGGAAAAAGCCAGGGTCGTAATATCCCAGCAACAGGCAGGCGTCGGTGACGGTCGGGTCTTCGCCGCCCAGCCCGTAACAGGCCGGCCCCGGCGCCGAGCCGGCCGAATGCGGCCCGACCTTGAGCAGGCCCAGCGCGTCGATGGCGGCGATGGACCCGCCGCCTGCGCCGATCTCGATCATGTCGATCACCGGCGTCTTGATCGGCAGGCCGGAGCCCTTGGTGAAGCGGTGCACCCGCGCCGCCTCCAGCATCGGCATCACCTCGAACTGCCCGTCCTCGATCAACGCCGCCTTGGCGGTGGTGCCGCCCATGTCGAAGGAGATCACGTCCTTGTGGCCGGCAAGCTTCCCGAACCAGGCCGTGGCCAGCCCGCCGCCGGCCGGCCCGGATTCGAGCAGCCGGATCGGGAACGCGCAGGCCGTCTGAGGCGACATCAGCCCGCCGGCGGAATGCATCAGCCGCAGCGCGCCGGTAAAACCACGCGCCGCCAGTTCACGCTGCAGCTTCTCCAGGTAGGCGCTCATCAGCGGCTGCACGAAGGCGTTGGCGGCGGTGGTCACGCAGCGCTGGTACTCGGAGATCTCGCTCACCACCGCGCTGGAGAGCGACAGGGCCAGTTGCGGGAACTCGCGCGCTGCCAGTTCGGCGACCATCCGCTCATGGACCGGGTTGCGGTAGGCATGCAGGAAACACACCGCCACCGCATTGACGCCGGCCGCCTGCAGCTGCGCCAGCCGCGTGCGCACCTCGGCCGGATCGAGCGCCTCGATCACGCGGCCCTGGCTGTCCAGGCGCTCGGCCACTTCGAGGCGGCGGTCGCGCGGCACCAGCGGCTCGGGGAACTGCAGGAACAGGTCGTAGATGTCGTAGCGCTGCTCGGTGCCCATCTCCAGGATGTCGCGAAAGCCGGCGGTGGTGAGCAGGCCCATGCGCGCGCCGCCCTTGCGCTCGATGATGGCATTGGTGACCAGCGTGGTGCCATGCACGATGTCGTCCACCTCGGCCAGGGTGATGGCGGCCTTGTGCATCAACTCTTCCAGGCCGATCAGCGCCGAACGGGACGGATCGTCGGACGAGGTCAACCGCTTGTGCAGGAACACGCGGTGGGCCTGGCGGTCGAACAGCACGAAGTCGGTGAAGGTGCCGCCGATGTCGAAACCGACACGCCAGCGCTTGCCGGCAAAGTGGGTGGTGGTCATGCCTGTGTCCTCATGATGTCGGCACGGGCCTGGAGCAGGCCCGCGGCCAGGAATCGGACTTCCGTCGCATCGACGGTCGCCTCGGGAAAGGTGATGCAGAAACTCAGTACGTCGGCGTTGCGCTCGTCACGCACCGCCACCGCGATCGCGCCCACGCCCTTGCCGGCCTCGTTGTGCGACTCGGCGTAACCGCGCTCGCGCACCAGCGCCAGGCGCTCGAGGAGTTCGTCCATGCTGGCCGGCGAGTGTGCGGTGGCCAGCGACACCTGGCCGCCGAGCAGTTCGCGCACCGCATCGTCGTCCATCGTGGCCAGCAAGGCGCGGCCCGTGGCGCAGGCGTCGACATGCAGCTTCTGGTCGCCCAATGCCACACCCACCTGCAGCGGATTGCGCCCGGCATGGTGCGTCAGCCCCACCATCTGGCGCCCCACCAGGGCCGACACGAAACCGGCATGGCCCGACTGCTCGGACAGGCGCGCCACGGCCGCATGGGCCCGCACGCCGAGCGTGTGCCCTGCCCCCGCCACTTCGCCAAAACCCACCAGCATCAGGCCCGGGCTGTAGCCTCGGCCATCGCGCGCGCTGTCGAGCAGGCCGACGCTGCGCATGGAGCGCAACAGTCGCGACACATTGCTCTTGGGCAGGCTCAGCCGTTGCGCCACCTCGGTCACCGTCAACTCGGTGCAGGTGGTCGAATAACAACGCAAAACGCCGACAGCGGCTTCGAGTGAGGACATTTGTGCCGAAAAGTGGAACTAATGTTGCT
>JANMZX010000624.1:0-2059 GCA_031383745.1 Rhodoferax sp.
GCCGACAGCACCGACACCTTGAACGCGCTGAACCTCGACAACGTCTTTTCCGCGCTGCTCGACAGCGACGCTTCGCGCGCAGCCGTGATCGGAAGCCTGTCGACCATCTTGCCGGCGCGCGTGATTGCAGAAGAGGACTTCCAGGACGGCAATGCGTTCTACGACGACCAGCTCAACGGCATCTGGGCGCTGGACGCCAGCAACCCGGATGCGTATGTGGCACGCGCCGAGATCTCTGGAGAAGTGCCTGCGGCCTACCTCGACATGCATGCCGACCAGAATCCCGAATTCAGCACCATCGAGGTCGACAACGGCGAAGGCGGCACCTACCAGCAGGAGCAATATACCTACGATGCCACGCTGAACCAGGCCACCTGGCGGCTCGATCTGGCTGGTGTGACGCAGGCCCGTCTCGACTTCGACCGCTGGGGCACCGACACCAACGGCGACTTCGCTCTCGGTGAGGACTTTGTCGGCACAGCCAACTTCGACGGCGTCTCCATCAGCAACGATGGCAACTACTGGGTGGTGCTGCAAAACTTCGGCCCGGACTATGGCGGGGGCACCGTCCATTCCAGCCTCGATCTGGTGCAGGCTGCCAGCGCGCACGGCCTGACACTGGGTAGCGACACCCGGATCCGCTTCCAGTTCTTTGACGCTGGCGGCACGTTCACCGAAACGCAAGACACCTACCGCAATTTCGACAACATCCGCGTCACCACCGACCAGCAGCAGCTCCTGTTGACGCCGGCAGGAGTGAGCGCCTCGGGAACCGAGGGCTCCGAGTACACCAACAGCCTGGCCCTGCTGACCGACGGCGTCGTGCCTGCCGAATTCACCGACTTCAATGCGGCCAGCAATGTGTATTGGTCCGGCCAGGAGGCTGGGCCGATCGTCACCCCTTCAGGTGGCGACCTGTCTCCAGCCGCCGGCGAGTTGAGCGGCCTTTACTTCGACATCGATTTGGGCGGCACGCAACGGGTCACGGAACTGCTGCTGTCGGTGGACAACAACGACGATTACGCGGTCGACTACTCGCTGGACGGCAGCAACTGGACGCGCCTGGTCGATGTGCTGGCCAGCGCCGGCAACGTGTCGTACGGTATGGACACCCTGCGCTACACCAGCGCCGACCGACCCTACAGCACGGACGGCAGCTTCACCGCCGTCCAGGCCCACTACCTGCGCTTCTATGCCACCGGTGGCGACGGCGCCTACGCGGTCGGCGAGATCCAGGCGTTCACCGACGCTGACACCGACCCGGCCGACTGGTACAGCCTGAGCCTGACCGAGGGTGAACTCGCCACCTTCACGCTCAGCCTGGAAAACACAGCCGACAACACCGGCGTGCACCTGGACCTGTACGACCAGGACCAGAACCTCGTCACCAGCGGCCTGCCGGCCGGCGGGCAGGTGAGCGAGTCGATCCAGAACTTCCGCGCGCCCGCCACCGGCACCTATACCGTGCGGATCTCGGGCAGCACGACCGGTGACTACAACCTGGTAGCCGTCAAGCAGGCGCAGTTCGGCGCCAGCACCACCACCACCCAGGACCTGACCCTGACGCCGATCGTGCTGGATGCGTTGTCCGGCACATCGGGCACGTCCGGCAACATCCGCGTGGCCGTGCTGGGTGACGGCAACGTCGCCAGCCAGCTCAACGACGACACGTATTTCAACTTCTCGGCCACCAATGTCCAGTACTTCAACATCGACACGGTCGAGGAACTGAACAACTTCGATGTGGTCGTGATCGGAGCTTCGCAGGGCAAGAGCGAATTCGACCTGCTGGCACCGGTGTTGCGGCCCTGGGTCGAAGCCGGTCATGGCCTGGTGGCGTCCGGCTGGTCTGTGTACTACGCAGGCGCCTCCAGCGGCGGCGGGGTGAATGCCGATATCGACGCCATCGTGCCGGCCAACCTCACCGGTTCTTACGAGTACAACTATTACCCGACGATCCACATCACCAACAATGGGCACCCGGTCACGCTCGGACTGAGCGACTTCTCGGGCACTGCGAGCTATGTCGAGTGGAGCTCGGCGGGCGCCGATGTTGGCG
>JANMZX010000480.1:0-15227 GCA_031383745.1 Rhodoferax sp.
CCGCCTGATCCACACGCTGCACCTGGAACCGGGCGACCTGCAGATCTTCAAGGGCCGTTATTCGTTGCACCGTGTCACCCCGCTGGCGGGAAACCGGCCGCGCTATGTGGCGATCTTCAGCTATGTCGAAGAGCCCGGCATGGTCGGCAGCCCGGAACGCACGCGCCAGCTGTATGGGCGCGTGCTGCCGATCCACCTGGAGCGGGACGGGCTGCGCAACGACGCGCTGGTCGACTGAGCAGCGGCGCCATGCCGATGCCGCACCGTTTCGACCTCACGCCCGGCGGCCCGACCATGAAGGCGGTCGTGACCACCGGCAACGGCGGCTACGACAGGCTGGTCTACCGCGACGTCCCGCTGCCACGCCTCGCGGCCGGCGAGGTGCTAGTACAGGTGCTGGCGGCCGGCGTCAACAACACCGAGATCAACACCCGCCTGGGCTGGTATTCCGAGAGCGTGCGCACCGACACCGCCAGCGCCGCAGCAGAGCAGGACGCCGGCCCGAGCGACAAGGCCGACGGCGGCTGGAATGCGGCTACCCCGTTCCCGTTCATCCAGGGTACGGACTGCTGCGGTCGCGTCGTCGCGGTCGCTCCCGGCGGTGCCGCCGCGCTGGTCGGCACGCGGGTGCTGGTGCGGCCCTGCATGCGGCCGCACGGATTCGGCTCGATGGAGAACCTCTGGATGGGCTCCGACTTCGACGGCGCGTTCGCCCAGTTCGTCAAGGTGCCGGCGTCGGAGGTGTTTGCGGTGCACTGCGGCTGGAGCGACGTCGAACTGGGTTCGATCCCCTGCGCCTACGGCACGGCCGAGAACATGCTGCAGCGCGCGCAGTTGCAGGAAGGCCAGCATGTGCTGATCGCAGGCGCCTCCGGCGGCGTAGGTTCGGCCGCGGTGCAGCTCGCCAAGTGGCGCGGCGCCACGGTGACGGCCATTGCCGGGGCCGCGAAGATGGACGCGGTGCGTGCCATCGGCGCCGACCGCGTGGTTGAGCGCGATGCCGACCTGGTGCGTTGCCTGGGCGCGTCGTCGGTCGACCTGGTGGTCGACAACGTGGCCGGAGCAGCCTTCGGCGCCATGCTCAAGCTGCTCAAACGCGGAGGGCGCTACGTGTCGTCCGGCGCCATCGGTGGCCCGGTGGTCGCGCTCGACATGCGCCACTTCTACCTCAAGGACCTGACGCTGGTCGGTTGCACCGCCTGGGACGCGCCGGTGTTCCCGAGCCTGATCACCGCGATCGAGCGCGGCGCCATCCGGCCGCTGGTGGCCAAGACCTTCGCGCTGGAACACATCGCCCAGGCCCAGCGCGAGTTCCTGGAAAAGAAACACGTGGGCAACTTCGTGCTGGTGCCGCCGCCTGCGGAACATTGATGCGGCTTCGCGCTCCAACGCAACGCACACCCGCACAACCCCCGGGACGCCGCCCGACCCCATCCCCAGCACAAGGAAGCGCATGAGCAAGAAGACCGACCTGCGTTCGGACATCGCCTGGAGCACGCCCGAGGCCATCGGCGTGCACGGCTACGACCTGTGCCAGGACCTGATGGGCACGGTGAATTTCGGCGACATGGCCTTTCTGGAAGTGACCGGGCGGCTGCCGGACGCCAGGGAGTCGCGCCTGTTCAACGCGGTGCTGGTCACGCTGGTGGAACACGGCATCGTGCCGTCCACGCTGGCCGCACGCATGACCTACGCCGGCGCGCCCGAGGCGATGCAGGCGGCGGTCGCGGCCGGGCTGCTGGGGCTGGGCAGTGTCTTCGTGGGGTCGACCGAAGGCTCGGCGCGTATGCTGGCGGCAGCGCTGCCGCGTGGCGCCGACGGCCAGCCGGGCGAGCCCGCGGCCTCGCTGCCGGAACTGGCGCAGGCCATCGTGCAGGAATACCGCGTACAGAAGAAGTCGATCCCCGGCCTGGGCCACCCGATCCACAAGCCGGTGGACCCGCGCACGCTGCGGCTGTTTGCGATCGCCCGGGAGACCGGTTTTCACGGCCGCTACGTAGCGCTGATGCAGCACGTGGCCGAGGCGGCCGGCAGCGCCGTCGGCAAATCGCTGCCGGTGAACGCCACCGGTGCCATCGGCGCCCTGTGCTGCGAGATGAACCTGTCCTGGAAGGTGTCGCACGGCCTGGGCGTGATGGCGCGCGCCGTGGGCCTGGTGGGGCATGTGCTGGAGGAGGCGCAACAGCCCATGGCCATGGAGCTGTGGCACCGCGCCGAAGACGAGGCGACCGCGCATGCACGCGGCAAACTGCGCAAGCACGGTGCCTGAGGCCATGCGCACGCCGCTCGAGGTCCTGCGCCTGTACCCGGCGCACGACGGCACCCTGGCGTCGATGCTGCGCAGCCGGGTCGCTGGCGCCGGCGCGCGCGAGTTCCTGGTCTACCAGGGCCGCTCCTGGACCTATGCGCAGGTGCAGGACGAGGTCGGCCGGACGGCGGCCGTGCTGGCGGCCCGCGGCGTGCGCGCCGGGGACCGGGTGGCCGTGATGTCGGCCAACCACCCCAGCAGCGTGTTCATCCTGATGGCCCTGGCCGCTCTGGGCGCCACGATGGTCCCGATCAATCCGGACTACGGCATCGAGGAGGCGGGTTATGTGCTGGCCCATGCCGGGGTCTGCGGCGTGATCGCCGCGCCCGCCGCACTGGCCACGGTCCATGCCGCCTGCGCCGGCCTGGCCGCGACGCCGTGGATGATGCAGAACGAGGCCGGCGCCGGCCCGGCCGGGATGCCGGCCCTGCCAGTGCTGGCCGGTGAGGCGCAGGACACGACCGCGGCACCGCCGCCAGACGCCGCCGACCCCAACAGCACCTGCGTCTTCATCTACACCTCGGGCACCACCGGCTTCCCGAAGGGCGTGATGCACAGCCAGCGCAACCTGCTCACCGCCGGCGAGGGTTTTGTCGAACGCATGTACCTGCAGCCCGAGGACCGGCTGCTGTGCGTGTTGCCGATGTTCCACATCAACGCGATCTTCTACTCGTTCGCCGGCGCACTGGCCGCGGGCGCGACGCTGATCCTGGAGCCGAAATTCTCGGCCTCGCAGTTCTGGGCCACCGTCAAGGCCACCGGCGCGACCGAGGTCAACACCATCGCCGCGGCCAGCAGCATCCTGATCCGCCGGCCGCGCAGCGAATAAGTGCCGGGCCACCGCCTGCAGAAGGTCTACGGCGCGCCCTTCGACGAGGAGATCTACCGCGCGTTCCAGCAGGAGTTCAACGTTCCCACGCTGATCGAGGGTTACGGCATGTCGGAGATACCTGGCGCGCTCAACAACCCGTTCCCGGGCCCGCACAAGGTGCGCAGCATGGGCACGCCGAGCCGCCACCCCGACCCGGCCGTGGCGCTGGCCGAGCTGCGCATCGCCGACGAGGCCGGAAAGTTCCTGGCGCCGGGCGAGGTCGGCGAGCTGGTCGTGCGCACACCGATCGTGATGCAGGGCTACTACAAGGACGAGGCGCAGACACGCGCGGCGTTTCGCGACGGCTGGTTCCTCACCGGCGACCTGGCCTATGTCGACACCGACAACTACTTCTGGTTCGTCGCGCGCAAGAAGGACATCATCCGCAGGCGCGGCGAGAACATCTCGGGCGCAGAACTCGACCGTGTGATCGGCAGCCACCCCGCGGTGCTGGAGGCGGCCGCCATTCCCGTGCCGTCGGAGCTCGGCGAGGACGACATCCTGGTCGCGGTCGTACCGCGCCCGGGCATGGCGCTGCGCCACGAGGACATCGCGCAGTGGTGCCGCGAACACCTGGCCGCCATCAAGGTGCCGCGGTATGTGGCGCTGGTCGACGCCCTGCCGCACACACCGACCCACCGGGTGGCGAAATTCAAGCTGCGCGACGACGCCGGCCTGCGCGCCGCAGCGGTCGACCTGCAGGCCCCGCGCGCCTGATCCGGCCCGGAGCGCCGCCTCTGCCTGCGCGGCGGCATGGGGCCGCCCCGGACGGGCCTTGCCGCTACAGCAGCGCCGCCCGATCGATCGGTGTGCCGACCACGAACACGCAATCCCCCTGCTCCGTGACCGGTATCGCCTTGGTGACCACCACGATCCCGTCCACCGGCGAAAGCAGCAGCTCGGCCGGTCGGTCCGGCCGGTCCATGAACCACAGGCGCCCTACCGGCTGGCCAGCCGCCACCCGCTCGCCGGGCTCCAGCATCGCCTCGAACATGCCGTCCTCGGGCGCGACGACGATGTTGCCGGGGTCGCGCCCGTCGATGATCACCGCCGGCGGAAGGCCCAGCGAGGCACGGGTCTGCACCTCGCCTTTGCATACGCCCACGTGCCGCAGCACGTTGTTGAGCCCGCTCCAGGCCAAGCGGTGGATCGGCGCCGGCGTGCGGCCGCCGCCGCCGAGTTCGGTCGTGACCACCAGCTTGCCCTGGTTCTCGGCTTCCACGGGCAGCAGGCCGCTGCCGTTGACGTCGATGTAGAGATAGTGGAAGTCGGTGCACCAGGCCTCCATGGCCTTGAGCATGGCCCGGCGCTGCACCGGGTCGTCGACCACATGCATGTGCGAGCAGGGGAGGAACCAGGCGCTGCGCCCGCCCGAGTGCATGTCGATCACCACGTCGGCCATCGGGAACAGCACCCGCGTGAGGTAGTCCGCCAGCTGCTCGTGCGGCGGGCCGTCGGGTCGGCCCGGAAACGAGCGGTTGAAATTCGCGCCCGACGGCCAGTTGCGGGTGTTGCCCTTCGAGGCCGCGGGCGAGAGCAGCGGGATCACGATGACCCGGCCTGTCACCTGCTCCGGCTGCAATTCCTGCAGCAGCCGCATCGCGGCCACCTGGCCCTCGTACTCATCGCCGTGGTTGCCCGCCAGCACCAGCACGGTCGGGCCGGCGCCGTTGACGACGCAGCCGATGTGGATGAAGGTGCTGGCCCAGCCCGCGGTGTTGGTGATCTTGTTGATGCGCAGGTGGCCGATGCGCTTGCCGCTGGATTGCAGGTCGATGCTGCAGGAGACGGTGGACGGGGTCATGGCTGGTCTCCCTGTGATGGGGACACAACGCCCCCGATGTCAGCAAGCGACTCTTCGAACAGCAAGTGTTTCATGAAAGGCCTCCAGTCGTAGTTCTCCATTTTCACAGTACTCAGCGCAGGCGATCTCAGCCCAGGGGCTTGCTTCGCAATTGCGGCCAGCAATTCATTGGCCGATCTGCACGACTGCCGCTGGTGCAAAGCTGCAAGACCTGCAATTTGAAGAAAATTTCTTCAAATTGCAGGATGTGGCTCCTGCCGGGTTGATCAACCGAAAGACTCAGCGCCAATCTTCGACCTGCAACCCGCCCACCCGCTTGAACTCACCCGCGTTGGAAGTCACCACGACCAGCCCCCGGGCCAGCCCAGTGCCAGCGATCAGGGCATCGTAGGCGCCGATCGGTTGTCCCCGGCTCTTGAGCGCCGCACGGATGGCGGCAGTTGCCTGCGCATCGGCCACATCGAACGGCAGCGTGGTGACGCTCGCAAAAAACGCATCCAGCAGGGGTGCCAGCTTCCTGGCGCGCTCGGCGTTGAGCGCGAGCCCGTAGCCAACTTCCATGCGCGTCAGCGCGGATACGGCCACGAGGTTCGGCGGTGTCGCCTTGATGCGCGCGAGGACCGTGGCCTGGCCTTTGACGAAATCCGACACCGTACAGGTATCGAGCAGGTATTTCATGCGAGCGGGTCTGCCACCGGCGGCTTGAGGCGGCCTCGGCTTGATTCGAATGGCACCACATCGGCCATGCCTTTGAAAGCAAGCACTTCGGTTGGCCACTGCGGTGTGCCGCGGCCCTTCAGCCACGCACTCACCGCCTGGCGCACCAGTGCATTGCGGCTTTCACCGGCCTTCCTGGCTGCTTCGTTGAGTTGCTGACCGGTTTCGTCGTCCAGGTAGATGTTGAAGTTCATGGTGGCGGCCCCGAAAACATAACTGCTCTGCATGTTATACGAAGCGGGCACGCATTGGAAGTGTGTGGCACACGGATGCGTTGCACCCGCCCGCAGATTCCCGCCACCGAGGCGGCATCTTCTGTCGGGGGCCGACTGCCAGGCCCGGCGCCTCACCCCGCCGCGTTCGGCCGCCCGATCGACTCGGCCACCACCACCGCCTCCAGCAGCCCGGAGTCGCTGATCGCGTTGGGCAGCAGCTGCTTGCGGATGTTGACGCGGACCTGCGGGTCGGCGGCACCCATGGCGATGACGGCGTCGCGCGCCGACTGCCGCGCCAGCGCGGTGGCCGCTTCGATCGCCGCCGCCGGGTCGGTGAACTGCTTCGTGCCGACGGTCGAATGCAGCACGAAGATGCCGCTGCCGTCGCCGTCGACCCGCACCGTCACGGTCTGCGCCACCACGCCGGTGGCCGCACCGACCGCGTTGGCCACGTCGCAGTGTTCGGGGAACACCACCTCGCAACCCAGCCGGCGGCCGACCTCGCCGTAATACACCCGCACCGGGCCGCCGACTGCGACCACCGGGACCTTTGGCGTGATGGTGATGCGTGCCAGGCCGAGCGTGCCGTCGCCCGCGCACACCGCGTGGATCAGCTTGTCCTCGCGCAGGTGTTCGCCGAACGCGGTGTCCAGGATGGTACGCGCGCTCAGGCGCACGGTCTCGCTCCACACGTCGCGCGCATACCGTTCGGTGCGCTCGGGCGTGGGGAACTTCATCTCGCGCAAGCGGCAGCCGAGCTGCGCGGCCAGCCGCGCGGCGCTCGCCGACCAGTTGTCCTGCAGGCCCAGCACATGGGCGGCGTCGGACGGCGTGAAGCCGCTGACCTGCAGCAGGCCGCGGCGTTTCAGCGACGCGATCGCACGCTGGCCGCTCAGCGAGGCGGCCAGCCGGCGCAGCGGCTGCGGCCGCTCGGTCACCAGTGCAAGCACCTCGCGCTCGCGCGCCGTCAACTCCATGGACGTCGCGCCCGCGCGTGCGCCGAAAGGCAGCAGCACGAAACGGCCGTGCATCGAGCCGCCGCCATCCACGTCCGACAGGTCGGCTTCGAGCATGGCCACCACCTCGGGGTACAAGGCGCCGATCAGCGACACCGGCGCGATGCGCTGCGGCCCGACTGTGAGTTTGCCGTTGGCCCCCAGGTGGATCTCGCTGTCGCCGCCCAGCCCCACGGTGCGCACGTCGATCGCGCGCACCATGGTGCGCCAGCCCCCCACCTCGGCGCCCTGTTCGGTCACCTTCGGTCGACCGTCCAGCAGGATGCCCAGGTCGGTGGTGGTGCCGCCCATGTCGGACATGATGAAGCTCTGCAGGCCCGAGAGCCATTGCGCACCCACCAGGCTGGCCGCCGGGCCGGACAACACCGTCTCGATCGGGCGCGTGGCCACGCTCTCGGCCAGCGCCAGCGTGCCGTCGCCCTTGACGATCATCAGCGGGCAGTGGATGTCGAGTTGGCGCATCGAGCGGTTCACGGCCTCGATCAGCGTCGTCACGCGGGCGATCAGCCGCGCGTTGAGCGCTGCCGTCAGCGCGCGGCGCGGCGCGTCGAGGTTGGACGACAGCTCGGTCGACAGCGTCACCGGCTTGCCGGTGCGCGCCACGATCACGTCACGCGCTGCGTGTTCGTGCGCGGCATTGCGCACCGCGAAGGTCGACGCCACCGCGAACGCATCCACCCTGGGCGCCATGCGCTCCAGCGCCGCCTCCAGCGCGGCCAGGTCCAGCGGCACCGGCGCATCGCCGTTGTGGTCGTGCCCGCCCGCGATGACCTCGACCGGCAGCCCCGGAAAGGCCTTGGCGATGCCGGTGCGCTCCACCATCTGCGCGTCGAAACCGATCAGCACCACACCCACCGTGCTGCCATGCCCCTCGACCACCGCGTTGGTGGCCAGCGTGGTCGAGACCGACACCAGCTGGATGTCCTTGGCATGCAGGCCCTGCGGCAGTTGCGCCACGGCCCGTGTGATAGCCTCGGTCACGCCGATGGCGAGGTCGCCCTTGGTGGTGATGGCCTTGGCCCGCGCCAGCACCTTGTGGCCCTGCGCCTCGATGATGGCGGCGTCGGTGTAGGTGCCGCCGGTATCGACACCGACCAGATAGGAAGTGGAGGAGGAAGAGGACATGCGGGTATTGGCGTTGGCTTGGGGCGCAAGGATACTTCAGCGGTGAAGCCCCTCCTGCGCACGGACCTCGGTGGAAGCGCCCCTGCCGGCCGCGGCGACTGCCTGCTGGCCTTGTGGCTGATGAGCGACGTGCAGGTGCTCGACGCCGCATCGCCGGCGCGCTGCGAATGGGTCGAGCTGCTCGGCGGCGAACCCAAATGGCAACCCCTGCTGCCCATGCACCGCCCCTACGAGGCCCTGACACACTGGGCGCTGGCCGCGCATGTGGACAGGGCGCGTGGCGACCCGTACGCCCCGCACAGCCGGCGCCCCTACGACCTCGCGTTGAGCCTGGGCGACAACATCGACAACGCGCAGCACAACGAGCTTGAGGCCTTCCTGGCCATCGTGGCCGGCGGGCGGGCGCAGTTGCCGGCCTGGGGCAGCGTGCAGGATGCCAGCGGCTGGAGCGGCGCGACCCCTTGGCCCTACTGGTGCCCGGATGCCGCGGTGGACCACCTGTGGAAACGCCAGGGCTACCCGGCCATCGCCGACTTCCTGGCGCGTGCCAGCGACACCGTGGAGTCACGGGGCCTCGGCTTCGCATGGACCAGCGTGCCCGGCAACCACGACCTGATGCGCCAGGGCACGGCCCTGCCCGAACCCGGTATTGAAATAATCGCCACCGGCGCCGACAAGCTGCTGTGGCGCCCCGAAGGTTTCGACCCGGCCGACCCGCTGGAGCGTTTCGTCGACGCTCCCGCGGCGTTCTCGGGTGGAGGTACGCGTCGGGTCGATCCACTCGCCAGCCGGCGCGCGGTCAGCAAGCAGGAATGGATCGCCGCCCACGTAACGCGTGGTGCGGCGGGTTACGGCCCGCGCCACCTGCAAGACGGCCTGAGCGATGCCGTGATCGACACCGAGCAAGCCCGCATCCTGCTGCTGGACACGAACCATCCGGCGGGGGACTTCCAGGGCAGTGTCGGCACGGCGCAGCTCGATTGGCTGGAGCGGCAACTGGCCGAGGTCGACCGCCAGCCGGGGCGTTTCGCCGTGCTCGCCAGTCACCATGGCTCGGTGTCGCTCACCAACACGCGCGGTGCTGACCCGCAGCGCCAGCATGCGGCGGCATTGACCGCGCTGCTGCACCGCCACCCCAGCGCCGTGGCCTGGCTGGTCGGGCATCGCCATCTCCACGAGATCCGGCCCCACCCCGGCCCCGGCGGCGGGTTCTGGGAGATCTCCACCGGCTCGCTGATCGACTGGCCCTCGCAGACCCGTGCGGTCGAGTTTGTGCGCCACGGCGACGGGCAGATCGAGATCGTCTGCACGCTGCAGGACCACGGCGCCCCCGCCGGGTCGCTGGCGCACTGGCACCATGCGCTGGCGCAACGCTTCGCTGGCACGCGGGCCGAGGCGATGCAGGGGCGTGCGGGCGACGGCGACGCGCGTTTGTTGCGAGCCACCTGGTAACCGACCCGCTCCGGTATCGGGATTTACCCGTGCGTAGTGCCACGCAGGCTGCCGCTGCGCGCGTACGGATGACGCCACCGGCACGCGGCCGGACACTGCCTCCATCGCTGCAACGCCAAGGAGTCATGCCATGCCGATCGACGCACTTGCCCACCGTACGCGCCGCGCCGGCGGGATCCCGATCTCGCTGGTGCGCGCGGCCGCCGTCGCCGCCACCGTGCTCTTGCTGGCGGCATCCGTGCCGGTGGTGTGGGCGGCGGTATCGGCGGGCCTCGGGCTGCTGGCCTTGGCGGTCCTGGCGATCGGCGGAACCGCCCTGTTCCAGGCCCTGCCCTGGGCCCTGCAGCGAATGGAAAACCGCCTGCTGCGACTGCGCCGCGCGGAGGCACGCGCCAACCCCACCGAGCAGCTGCACAACGAGGTGCTGCGCCGCAGCGAGCGGCTGACGACATTCCGCAGCGCGCTGGCGACCATCGGCGGCCAGATCGAGACGATCACGCAGATGCTGGCCGAGCGCCGGCACCTCGACCCGGGCCATGTGCTGGAACGCCAGCAGCGCGCGCTGCAGCGCCTGGTGCAGTTCCATGGCGCCAATCTGCAGCGCCTGGACCTGGCACAGGCCGCGCTGCAGGCATTTCGCGAGCAGGTCCGGCACAAGGTGGTGGAGTGGGAGATCTCCCTGGCGATCGAGATCGCCGGCGAGGCCATCCACCCTGGCGACGCCGGACACCTGATGCAGGACCTGCTGACAGACGAGGCCTTGCGCGCCGTGCAGGACCGCTTCAACACCGCGTTTGCCGACCTCGACATCCAGATGCGGGCCATGGACTCGCCGGCGCGCGACATGCTGGCCGAGACCGGCCCGGCACGCCCCGACGCCCTGCTCCGCGCGGGCCTGTCGCCGCATGGCAGGCTCGCATGAGGTTCTGGAAGTCCCTGCGCTGGGGCGCCACGATCGCCTTCCTCGCGCTGCTGCTCGCCTACTGGCTGGGCGCGGACACGGCGTCCTCCCCCGGTAACGACGCGACAAGGTCGGCGCGCCCGGCACCCGCCATCCACCCTTGACCCACCCCAGGAGCCCCCCATGCCATCAATCTTTCAACGCTACCCCAAGGCCCTTGCCGCCCTGGCACTGCTGTGCTGCGCAGGCGCCGCCGTACAGGCCCAGGACGCGCGCTCAGACTCCAGCCTGCGCATCGCCAGCGGCCCGGCGGGCAAGGTCTACGAGCTGATGGCCCGCGACATGCAGTCCGTGTGTGGTGCCGCCGTGCCGCTGCAATCCGTCCCCAGCAGCGGGGGCCTGCAGAACCTCTCGCTGCTGTCGGCCAACGAGGCGGAGCTGGGCATCGTGCAGCTCGACGTCCTGCGCGACATGCGCTCCGGTGACGAAAACATGCTGGCATTTCAGATGGTCATGCCCTTGCACAACAACCTGCTGCATGTGATCAGCCTGACGGGTGGCTCCCTGGTCGACCCGACGGTCGTGCGGGGCATGGTGCTGCCCCTGACCGGGCGCAGCGTCGTGCTGCGCAAGTTCTCGGATCTGCGCGGCATGACGGTGGCCGTCGTCGGGTCGGCGCAGCTGACCGGGCAGGCAATCGACAAACAACTGGCCTACAAGATGCGTTTTGTGATGGCCGACTCCGACGACCAGGCGCTTGCGCTGCTGCGCTCCGGCCAGGCGCAGGCCATCTTCACGCTGGGTGGCTGGCCTCTGCCGGCCGTGGCGCGCCACCGGGCTGGGAGCGGCCTGGTACTGGTCGACTACGACCTCCCACCGCTGGCGCCCTACCTGGCGGTCAAACGCAACTACCAGGAGCTCGATGCCTTCAACCTGCGTTTCCTGGCGGTTCCCAACCTGCTGGTCGCGCGCCCGTTCCGGGCCGGCGGCGCCATGGCCGCTCGCGTGGCCACGCTGCAGACCTGTCTGCGCCAGCACCTCGACGCGCTGCAGGAAGGCCGCTACCAGCCGGGATGGAAAGAGGTCAAGGACGCGACGCTGACGTTCGGAATCACACCGGTGGCCGCCCCAACGGCCGCGGTGGCCACCAAACGGTAACGCCCGGTGCACGATACTGGGTCGATCGCGCCGGCCACGGCGCACACCTGGCACCCCATGAAACTCCCGGCGCCATGAACTTCGCCCCTCCCTGGCGCCGCAGCGTGCCCTGGCTGCTGGGCCTGGCCGCCACGGCGCTGCTCATCGGCTGGGCCGGGCAACAGGCCGCGCGCCGGGAAGCCGATGCGCGTGCCGACGGCATCCACCGTGCCATCGAACTGCATGCGCTGGCGCTGCGGGGAGCCACCGCCAGATACAACTATCTGCCGTTCACGGCCGCACAGCAGCCCGACGTGCTGGCCGCGCTGGCCCACCCGCAAGACCCGGCGTACATCGCAGGCGCCAACCGCTACCTCGAGGAGGTCAACGCGCGCGCGGGTACCGACGCGCTGTACGTGATGGACGCCCGGGGCCTCACCCTAGCCGCGAGCAACTGGAACAACGCGCAGAGTTTCGTCGGGCAGGATTACACCGACCGGCCGTATTTCATCGACGCCCGTGCCGGCCGCAGCGGCCTGTTCTACGCCGTCGGCAAGACCACCGGCATCCCCGGGCTGTTCATCTCCGCCCCGGTGCGCGTCGGCGGCGCCGTGGTCGGGGTCATGGTGGTCAAGGTGAGCCTGCGCGAGATCCAGCAGGCATGGCGCGACGGGCGCGACCCGATCCTGCTGGCCGACGAGCGCGGCGTCCTCTTCCTGGGGTCCGAGGAGTCCTGGATGTACAACGCCACCCGGCCGCTGTCGCCGGAGGGTCTGGAGTGGATTCGCGCTCACAAGCAGTACGGCCTGGACCGGACGTTCCCGGTGGTGCCGTGGACCACCAGCCGTGCCAACGCCCCCACGGGCTACCTCGTCAGCACCCGGCTGGCGGACGCTTCGCGCCACTTCCTTGCCATCGACGAGCACCTGCCCGAGCTCGGGTGGACCCTGACCGTGATGACCGACTACGCGCCGGTCACGGGGGCGCGCATCACGACCTGGACGCTGGGCACCCTGGGCGCGGGGGTGCTGTTGCTGGGTGGCCTGTACCTGCGCCTGCACCTGCGCCGGCTGGCGGAGCAGGTGCAGGCCCGGGCCGAACTGGAGCGCCGGGTGGTGGCACGGACTGCGGAACTGCAGGAAGCGCACCGCTTCCGCAAGGCCATGGAAGATGCACTGCTGGTCGGCATGCGGGCGCGCGACCTCGACGGCCGCATCATCTACGTCAACCCTGCGCTGTGCGACATGACCGGTTATGCCGCCGACGAGCTGGTCGGATGCCTGCCGCCCTACCCTTACTGGCACCCGCAGGACCTGGACCGGCATTGGCGCGACAGCGACGCCGCCATGAGCGGGCGTGCTGCAATCACCGGATTCG
Organism: Rhodoferax sp.; assembly: GCA_031383745.1. GTDB lineage: Bacteria > Pseudomonadota > Gammaproteobacteria > Burkholderiales > Burkholderiaceae_C > CAISIP01. The sequence goes on from JANMZX010000480.1 coordinate 12,924, forward strand.
AGTCGCGCATCCTGCATCGGGCGGGGCACGAGGTGTTCACCATGGTCTACACGGCTGCGCTGGTCGATGCCGGCGGCAAGCACTGTGGCTGGATGAGTTCGGTGGTGGACGTGACCGAACAGAAACGCACCGAGGCACTGCTGCGCAGCCGCGACGGACAGCTGCAGCGCAGCCTGCGCCTGTCCAGCCTGGGCGAACTGGCCTCCAGCCTGGGCCATGAACTGAACCAGCCGCTGATGGCGCTGGGCAGCTTCGCCAGTGCCGCCAAGGCGTTCGCGCAGCAGGGGCAGCGGGGCCTGCTGATCGAAAACCTGGAAGCGATCCAGACCCAGGCGCACCGCGCCGGCGACATCGTGGCGCGTATCCGGGAGCAGATCCGGCGCCGGGCCGAGGGTATCGAGCCCGGCGCCGGCATCGCGGCTTGCGCCATCAACACCCTCGTCGCCACGGTGCTGGATTTCCAGAAGGCCGAAATCCGGCTGCGCCAGGCCCGCGTCGAGACACGGCTGGAGTCCGGCCTGCCGGCGATTGCGGGGGACCGGGTGCAGCTCGAACAGGTGCTGGTCAACCTGGTGCAGAACAGCCTGCAGGCGATGCAGGAGACTCCGGTAGCCCGCCGCCTGGTCGAAATCGACACCTCCATGGCGGACGCAATGGTCTGCGTGCGCATCTCCGACCGCGGGACCGGTGTCGCGCCCGATGCGGCATCGCAGCTGTTCGAACCCCTGTACACCACCAAACCCGACGGGCTCGGACTCGGCCTGGCCATCTGCCGCACCATTGTCGAGAGCCACCGCGGCCGCCTGGCCTTCGAGAACCGGGCCGACGGCGGCGCCACCTTCACCCTTTACCTGCCATGTCAACCATGACCTCCCTGACACACCCGGACCTCAGTCTCTTTGTGGTCGACGACGACGAAGGGGTACGCGACGGGCTGGGCATGTTGCTGCTCTCGCGCGGCCACCGCGTACAGACCTTCGCCTCGGGCGAGCAGTTCCTGGAGTCGGCGCGGCTCGACGCCTGCGGCTGCGTCGTGCTCGACCTTCGCATGGGCGGCATCAGCGGGCTGCAAGTCTTCGATGCCCTGCGTTCCCGCGCCAGCCCGCTGGTGGTGTTGTTCCTGTCCGGGCATGGCGACATCCCGATCGCCACGCGGGCGGTGAAGGACGGCGCATTCGGGTGGCTGGTAAAACCCTGCGGCGACGATGCCCTGCTGCAACAGGTCCAGCTGGCGCTGCAACTTGCAGCGACCCGCCTCGCCAGGCACCAGGCCCGTACCAGGGCCCTGGCCCTGTGGCAAAGACTGACTCCACGCGAGATGGAGGTGGTGCGCCTGGTCGCCGAGGGCAAACCGAGCAAGGTGGTCGGCCGCGAACTCGTGCCGCGCGCCAACCACCGCACCGTGGAAAGCCATCGCGGCAACGCCGTCTCCAAGCTCGAGATGCCCAGCAACCAGTGGGATCGGTTGATCCGCGATCACGAACTCTAGGGCCGGATGCGCTTGCACACGCGCCTTTGCCTGGCATCGGGGTCCGCCACAAGCCGGAGCCGCAGGGCCCGGAAGGTTCACGCGCATGCGGGCGGGGTGCGATCTATCATGGCCAAACCCCGAACCTCTCGCCAGACAACATGCGCGCCTCCAAAGTGAGACCCTGCCAGACACGCTGCGCCCGCCGGCCAGCAGCCGCCCCATGGACACCCTGACCGGCCTGGCCTGGCTCTTGCTGTGCCAGTCGGCTGGCGAAGCCTTGGCGCGCCTGCTGCACCTGCGCCTGCCGGGGCCGGTGATCGGTTTGCTGCTGCTGCTGGTGCTGCTACGCGCGCCGGCGGTGCGCCGGACCGTGGGTGCCTGCGCCGACGCCTTGCTGGCCCACCTGTCGCTGCTGTTCGTGCCGGTGGGTGTGGGGGTGATGACACATATGGCGGTCCTGTCGCAATACGGCGTGCGATTGGCGGTGGCGCTGGTGCTGTCCACCTGGATCGGGCTGGCGGTGACGGCACTGGTGCTGCGGCGCCTGTTGCACTCCAGCCCGACCGATGCGCAGGCCTGACGCGAGCGACCCGCGATGCATCCCATCACATCGGGGATCGGAAGCGACGGGTTGGCGTCAGGGACCGCTTTCGGCCGAAAGCGGCCGATCATTGCAGGCATGAAACCGATCAATGCCAAGTCGCCTGCAACTCGTGGGAGCCACTGAGATGCAAGACTTCGTCCAGCTCTGGGTCTATCTTTCCACCACGCCGCTGTTCGGCCTGACGGCCACCCTGGTGACCTATGTCATCGCGCATGGCCTGTACCTGCGG
>JANMZX010000646.1:0-5603 GCA_031383745.1 Rhodoferax sp.
GCCTTGTACTTGTCCAGCAGGCCGGCCTTGGCCAGCGCATAACCGCCGGTGCACAAGGCGCCCAGTGCAACACGCTGTTGCGCCAGCCGGCGCACCGCGGCCAGCAATGCCGGCGTGACCGCCTTCTCGACATGCACCCCTCCCACCACGAACACGATGTCGGCCGCGCCCGTGGCATCGAGCGCGGTGGTCGGCGCCATCGACAGGCCGTTGCTGGCCGTGGCGGGTTTGCCATCGAGCGTTGCCAGGCACCAGCTGTAGGCCTCGCGGCGCGTGACGCGGTTGGCCATGCGCAGCGCATCCACGGCGCTGGCCAGCGCGATCATCGTGTAGTTGGGCAGCGTCAGGAACACATAGCGGTGTGTCGGGTGCTCGGTGCCTGGGGGCGGGGTGGTACGTCCGGTCATGCGAAGAGGGGCTCTAGGTCTGCTTGTCCTTGGCGCCTGGCAGGCCAAGCCGCTCGCGCCAGCTGCGGCGCGCCGTGCCGGAGCCGAAGGTCTCGGTGATGCGGTCCAGCATGATGGCCAGCAGCACCACTGCCAGGCCGGACTCGAATCCCAGCCCGATGTCCAGCCGCTGGATGCTGGCCAGCACGTCGTTGCCCAGGCCGCCCGCACCCACCATCGACGCGATGATGACCATCGACAGCGCCATCATGATCGTCTGGTTGATGCCGGCCATGATCGACGGCAGCGCGCCGGGGATTTCCACCTTCAGCAGCACCTGCCAGCGTGTGCAGCCGAAAGTGATGCCGGCCTCCACCTGCTCCTTGTTGACCTGCCGGATACCCAGGCTGGTGAGGCGCACCACCGGCGGCATCGCGAAGATCACGGTGGCCAGCACGCCCGGCACCCGCCCCAGGCCAAACAGCATGGCGGCCGGAATCAGGTACACGAAGGCCGGCATGGTCTGCATGAAGTCCAGTGTCGGCCGCAGGATGGCCGCCACCCGCTCGCTCCTGGCCATCCACAGCCCCAGCGGCAGGCCGACCAGCAAGCTCAGGCAGGTGGCGGCCATGATCAGCGCCAGGGTCACCATGGTCTGCGGCCAGAAACCGGTGCCGGCGATCACCACGCAACAGGCTACGCAAAACAGCGCGAACTTCCAGCCCACGCGCCACAGCCCCGTCAGCACCAGCACGGCGGCCACCAGCCACACCGGCAGTGCGAGCAGTGCCTGCTCCATCGCTTCGGTCAGGCCTTCGATGCCGGCGCCGAACTGCTGCAGACTGCCGGCGTCGTTCTCGATCAGCAGCTTCACACCGCGATCGACCCATGCGCCCAGAGGAAGAAACTCAGACATCGTGCGCCTCGTTCGCCGCAAGCCGCTGCAGCAGTTGGATCTGTGTCACGACTCCCAGGTAGTTGCCCGCGGCGTCGACCACCGGCAGCGCGAGCGGACTGCGCACCACCAGCGCCACCAGCGCATGCAGCCCCAGGTCGGCCGGCGCCACGGCGCTGTCCGTCAGCAATGCGCCCAGCAGGGAGCTTGCGCCGTACTCGAGCGCGCGCGCCAGCGACTCCAGCGTGACGGTGCCCAGCAGGCGCCCGCCCGCCTCGACCACGATCGCCTGGCGGGCGCCGCCACGCTCCAGTTGCGCGCTGGTGCGCAGCAGGTCCGAGCGACCGTCGAGCGTCGCCTGCACCACCGGCAGCGCATCGGCGCGGGCCAGATCCCGGGCCACCAGGTACCTGCGCACATCGACGCCCTTGAAGAAAGCGCGCACATAGGCATCGCTGGGGTTGCGCAGGATCTCGTCCGGGGTGCCGATCTGCACGATGCGCCCGCCCTCCATGATGGCGATCCGGTTGCCGATGCGAAACGCCTCGTCGAGATCGTGCGACACGAACACGATCGTGCGCCGGTGGTCCCTCTGCAACTGCAGCAGCAACTCCTGCATCTCGGTGCGCTTGAGCGGGTCCAGGGCGGAAAACGCCTCGTCCATCAGCATCAGCGACGGGTCCACCGCCAGCGCGCGCGCCAGGCCCACGCGCTGCTGCATGCCGCCCGACAGCTCGGCCGGCTTCTTGCCAGCAAATGCGGTCAGGCCCACCTGCTCCAGCACCTGCATCGCGCGACGCTCGCGCTGGGCGCGCCCGATACCGGCGACCTCGAGCCCGAATGCGGCGTTGTCGAGCACGGTGCGGTGCGGCAGCAGGGCGAACGACTGGAACACCATGGCCATATCCTTGCGCCGCAACGCGACCAGCGCCTTGCGGTCCAGCGCCGCCACATCGTGGCCGCCCACCAGTACCTGCCCATGGGTCGGTTCGACCAGCCGGTTGAGCAGGCGCACCAGGGTGGACTTGCCTGAGCCCGACAGCCCCATCAGGACGAAGATCTCGCCCTCGTCGACCGTGAAACTGGCGTCCTTGACGCCCACCACCATGCCGGTCTGCTCGAAGATCTGCTCCTTGCCCTGGCCCTGGCGCAGCAGTTCCATCGCCTGCGCCGGATGGGGCCCGAAGACCTTGTACAGGTTGCGGACGACGACTTTTTCCGCCACGCGCTCAGTCCGCCTGGGCAAACACCGTCAGCACGCCGGTATACCCGTACAGGTGGTGGCGCGCGATTTCCCCCCCGGCGAAGAACCCGACCAGCGGAACGTCGCCCAGGGCGCGGCGCACGATCTGCAACTCGGCGCTCGGGCCGCCAAAATGCGGGCCGCCGCGGCCGGAGCAACTGACGTAGACAGCACCGGCGATGCGTCGCGCCGGGTGCGGCGCGGCATCGGCCACGGACGCGGCCAGCGCCGACGCGGTTTCCATGGTCAGTTCCATCGGCTCGAGCTCCTCACGGATCTCGGCACACACGCGCACCAGATCGGCCCGCGCCGCCGCCATGTTGCGCTGGCAAAAAGCCAGTTGCATGCCGTCGTGCAGCTGGTCCGACACGGCGATGCCGCGCCGCCCCGGGTCGAGCCCGACGATGTGGCGCACGATCACGTCACTGCCGAAGTTGCCCGCCCGGCCCACCGCGTTGCCGCCGTCGGCATCACCCGAACGCACCAGCCCCACCAGCGTGTTGCGGATCTGCTCGAGCGCGCGCTGCGGCTCCTCCAGCGACACGCCGAGGTCGCTCAAAAGCACGTCGAGCGCGGGCTGGCCGTCGAGCAGGGTGACCACGTTCTTCTCCGCCGCCGTGATGTTGCGCACCTTCGACACCGGCTGGCAGCCCTGGGTCACGCGCGACACCAGGTGGACATCGGCGCCGAACGCCACACCGCTGAGCCCGCCGCTGAAGACGCCGCGCGCCGCGCCCTGCCCGCTGATGTTGCCGTCGCCCCCGGCGGCGAACTGCACCGTGCGGGTACGGCTGGCCGACAGGCCGCCAAACAGGTAGCCGGTCGCTGTGCGGGCCGCCATCTCCTCGATCAGGCCGGCCAGGTCGGCCGTGTTGCCGTCGGCATGGACCAGCGCGGTGTGGGCCTCGAAACCCAGGCTGAGCGGCGCGACGCCGGAAAACACCCGGTACTGGTCGCTGGGCAGGTCGCACAACATGACGGCCATCGCCGGTTCGTCGAAGTACTCGACGTTGTTGGACGCCACGCCGACACCGACCGTGCCCGACCAGTCGGTGATGCCGGGCAGCTCGGCGCCCAGGTGGTCGAGGATCTCCTGGGCAGCGCCGGCATAGTGGTCGGTGATGTAGAGCAGCGCCAGCGTAGGGGCGCTGGCATACCCGTGCAAGGCCATCTGCGCGCGCAACTGCGCCAGCACCAGGCCGGCCGCCATCACCCATTGCGGATGGGTGGCATGGCCATAGGGAAACATCTTCATCGACAGCCCCGGGTGGCGCAGCGCGGATCAGAGACCGGGAGCCGGGTCAGCGGCCGCCGGACGCCGGCTTGCGCGCGGTCTTGCGTGGTGCCGCAGCCCGGCGCGCCGCCCCCTTCGCGGCCATGCCCCGGGACGCCTTGACGGCTTCCTTGGCCAGGCCGGCGGCGAGGTTCTTGGTCGCGTCGATGGCGGTGTTGCGGCTGGCGTCCTTCATGGCGCTGGCGGCGATCTGCTGGAACTGCTGCGTGAGCGAACCCCACAGCTGCAGCGGGTCAACCAGGGCCGCGACACCACTGGCCGGCGCCTTGCCGCCTTTGGATGACGGCCTGGCGGCGGCTTTCGCTGCCTGCCCCATGCTGGAAGCGGCGCCGGAAATCGATTTGGCCGCGCTGCTGGCCTTCTCGGTGACGCGTTGCACACCCAGGGCCATGGAATCTGCCGCCTTGAGCTTGAAGGCGTTGGCCACGTCACCCATATTGAAGTTCATGCCCTTGAGCGTGGCCAGTGTCATCTTCTGCACTTCCAGTGCCTGAATGGTGGCGCCGAGCGCCTTGGAGTTCTGTTCCAGCCAGAAATGAACCGCCTTGAGCTCATCGATGCGCTTCTCGAGCTCTTCCACGTTGAGCGACGGTGCCACCCAGTTGGCCAGATTGGGCATCTGCGGAATGTTCTGCGAGGCGCCCTTGGCCAGGCCTTGCAGGAACTCGAAACCCGGCACGAACTTGCCGAAACCGCCGCTGATGCTGTCGCTCATGGTGTCGTCTCCAATTTTGCGGGTCCCGGATCGGCCCGCTGACAGCTTACCGCAATGTCGGGCACCCTGCGAACGCCTTGGCCGTTGCGATCAGTGCTGGTGCGCAGCTGCCGTAGCGACCGGCACCTTCAACTCGAGCCGGGTCTCCGCACCCTTGGCGTCCTTGAAGACCAGCGTCAGCGGCACCGTGGTCTCCTTCGGCAATGCAGCCTTCAGATCCATCAGCATCACGTGGTACCCGCCTGGCTTGAGTTCGATCGTCTTCCCGGCTGGCAGTTCCAGGCCACCGTTGACGGCACGCATGGTCATCACGCCGCCGTCCATCTTCATTTCATGCACCTCAGCCACGCCCGCCACCGGGCTGGCAACTGCCACAAGGCGGGTACCGTCTTTGGAGGTGATCTTCATGAAGGCACCGGTCGCCTTCTGGCCCGGAACGGCGGTACGAACCCAGGCATCCTTGATTTCGACGGTCTGGGCCCAGGCGCCGGTGTACAGGCCGGCAGCCAATGCTGCAATGGATAGGAGTAGTGTGGTTCTCATGGTGGTCTCTCAGTGTTGGAGGCTGGCGGAATTTGAGTCGAAGATCTCGAGCAAGGCGGCTGGCGGCTGGCGACCCGCTGCTCTCGGCTATGGCGCCGCAAGCGCGTCCATTGCCGCAGCCTATCGTGCGCCAGCCTGTACTTGCCACAACGCGGCCAGCGGCGCGGGCGCGCCTTCGTCCGGCATGGCCACGATTGTTGCACGGGCCCTTTTCCGCGGGCCGCTTGGGGTTGCCCGCCTGCTATCCTGAACCCACCGCGCCAAGCAGACGCCCCGCACCGCAATGTCCTATACCTTCGCCTCCGCCACCGTCCTGCTGCTGCTCATCACCGACCCGTTCGGCAGCATCCCGATCTTTGCCAACGCCCTGCGCAACGTGGCGCCACAGCGCCGCCCATGGGTCATCGTGCGCGAGGTGCTGATCGCGTTTGCGCTGTTGCTCACATTCATGTTTGTCGGGGACGCCTTCCTGCGAGTGATGAACCTGAGCGGCCTGTCCCTGCAGATCGCGGGCGGCGTCATCCTTT
>JANMZX010000665.1:0-1640 GCA_031383745.1 Rhodoferax sp.
GGCGTGCGCCAGGGATCGAGCAGCAGCACGCGCCACGCGCCCATGGCACCGAGCGAATGCAGGCCGAGCGCCAGATTGGCCAGGTGCCCGATGACGAACAGCATCAGCACCAGGCCGGAAACCAGCCGCAGGTTGCGCAACAGGGTCCTGGTGGGCATGGTCAGGTAGGGCCGGATGGCGCCGCGGCGGCCGCGCGGGCCGGCGCCTTCATGGTCTTGGCGGCGCTGGTGTAGCCACCGTCTCCTCCATCCACGAAGTGCACGTGCAGGCTCTCGGTGGGCGATGTCACCAGGCAGGTCATCAGCGCGGTCTGCGACACGTTCATGCCGTAGCGCAGCAAACCGCGGGCCATCTGCTGGTCGAGGTAGGCGCGGATGGCGTCGATCGCCGGCAGCGGGCAATCGATCACAAAGCTCACCGTGTCGTCGTGCTTGCAGAAGTCGGTGTTGGTGGTGACCTCGCCCAGGTACTTGTCGGGGCTGAATCCGCCCACCGGTCGCCCCAGCAGGAAGATGATGCGGGCCAGCAGGGTTTCGGCCAGCACGCGCAGCACGGCCCGCCACAGGGCGCCACCACTGCGCGTTGCCTGCGCCTCGAGCAGATAACCCTTGGGCGGCCAGCTGGTGCTGAGCGTGTCGAGCCGCACCGGCTGCGCGGCCGCGCCCTGGCCAGCCAGGCCCATCACATGCGCATGCACCGCCCCCGGGTCGGCAGCGCCCTGGATGATCAGGGTCAGCATCTTGCCCCGGCCCGACTGCAGCGGGTTCCAGCGGCACGACAGCCCGGCCAGATCGACCGGCTGGCCATCATCCACCTCCGGCCCGATCGCCACCAATGCGATCAGCGCCGGGTCGCCGCGGCCACGCACCGCGGTCTCCAGCATGCCGACGCCGCCGCCCAGAAACACGCCGAAACTGTTGCCGGGCGTGGGCTCGAAGCGCCCGACCCGCACATCGCTGCCGAACTGGCGCAGTACCCCGATCGGCGCGAGGCCTATTCGCAGCTGCATGCCGAACTCGCGCAGCGCAAACCCGCGCACCCGCGCCAGCGCCAGCCGCGCCTGCGCATCGAATTGCGGCGGCACCATCACCACCGACCCGTCCCCGCCGAACAGGAACGGCAGCTTCGTGGGCGCGCACAGGTTCTTGAGCGCGGCAATCGCCATCGCCGCCACGAAGTTGACCGTCTTGTGCTGGCCGTTGGCGATCGCGATGGTGGAGTCGACGATGTCGGTGACCACGAGCAACCAATCGTCCGGCGCCGGGCGGTACAACGCGGTATCGAAGGTGTCGCCGGCCTTTTGCAGCAGGGGCAGCGCTGCAAAAAAGCCGTTGTTGTCAGGAGCAGATGGGGTGGCAGGCTGGTTCACGTCAGAGGGTCCACCGGGAGGCCCGGAATGCGTGGTGCAGGAGATGCAATGGCCGTGGCATTGTCTGCTTTCGGCCCAGAGCGGACGTTGTTGGTCTTTTCTGAAACCATGCCAGCCAGGATACCGGTGACGTGGTGTGGGACCAGGCCGACGGCGCATTCGGCTCCGCGGCTGATAGGGGTAGGAAAGGACACCGTCCTCCCCTCCCTCCGAACCGTGCGTGCGGTTCTCCCGCACACGGCTCTCCAGTCAGTGGTTTCCTCATCGGGAT
>JANMZX010000706.1:0-5338 GCA_031383745.1 Rhodoferax sp.
GCCGATCCTGAGCATGCGCGCCCTCGAATGCGGCCTGGACAGCGTGCTGGCCGCACAGGGCTGCGTGCCCGGCCAGGACGCGATGACCGCGCTGCGCGGCAAGTCGCTGCAGCTCACCGACCTGTTCATCGCCCTGGTGGAGCAGCGCTGCGCCGGCTTCGGCCTGGCCCTTGCAACACCGCTGGAGCACCACCGCCGTGGCTCCCAGGTGTCGTTCAGCCGCGCCCAGGGCGCCTACGCCATCATGCAGGCCCTGATTGCGCGGGGCGTGATCGGCGACTTCCGCGCCGGTGACGGCGCCGGCCACCCGGATATCCTGCGTTTCGGCTTCACGCCGCTCTACGTCGGCTTTGTGGACGTCTGGAACGCGGTCGAACACCTGCGCCAGGTGCTGCAGACCGACGCGTGGAAGCGCCCGGAGTTCAACCGCCAACACGCGGTGACCTGACACCAGGGCGGCAGCATGGGCAGCATGGAGGATTACCGATGAGCACCCCCGAACACATCGTCAGCGAGGAAAAGGCGCAACTCGACTTCAGCCAGTCCATGAGTTACGGCGACTACCTGCACCTGGACCAGTTGCTCAACGCGCAACATCCGCGCTCGCCCGACCACAACGAGCTGCTGTTCATCATCCAGCACCAGACCAGCGAGTTGTGGATGAAACTCATGCTGCACGAGCTCGGCGCCGCCATCCGCTGCGTGGCGGGCGACGAACTGGGCAGCGCCTTCAAGATGCTCGCGCGCGTCAGCAAGATCATGGAACAGCTGGTGCACGCCTGGGACGTGCTGGCCACCATGACACCGCCCGAATACAGCGCGATCCGGCCCTACCTCGCCAGCTCCAGCGGGTTCCAGAGCGCGCAATACCGCTGCATCGAGTTCGCGCTGGGCAACAAGAACGCCGCCATGCTCAAGCCACACCAGCACCGCCCCGACCTGCTGGCCATGGTGCAGGCGGCCTACGAGGCGCCGTCGCTGTACGACGAAGCCCTGCGCCTGCTGGCGCGCCGCGGCATCGCGGTGCCGGCCACCCATACCCAACGCGACTGGACGCAGCCGTACTGCGCCGACGCCGCAGTCGAACAGGCCTGGCTGGTGGTCTACCGCGACCCGAAGGCGCACTGGGACCTGTACCAGCTGGGCGAGGAACTCACCGATCTGGAAGATGCGTTCCGCCTGTGGCGCTTTCGGCATGTGACCACCGTGGAGCGGGTGATCGGCTTCAAGCGCGGCACCGGCGGCACCGGCGGTGTGAGCTACCTGCGCAAGATGCTCGACGTGGTGCTGTTTCCGGAAATCTGGTCGCTGCGCACCTCGCTGTAGGCACCGTTGCCGGGGATGTGCGACTGCAGCGCGTCGAACACCCGCAGCGCCGCATAGGCGTCGTTGGCCGCATACACCAGCTGCGCTTCGGTCAGCCGAGGGTTGGCCCAGTTCGAGGTGGTCGCCTTGCGCGACTTGATGAAACGCCGGTTGAACACCACCGCCACCGCGCCCTTGACCCCCATGTCCTTGCGGTACCCATTGCGCCAGAAGATGCTGTTGAGATCGAGCACGCCCAGCGGATCGACGCCCAGCTTGCTGATGATGCGCCGGCGGTCGTCACCCAGGCCGAAACCCACCTTGGTCGGTGTCTCCGACGCCAGCAACCCGGCCACGACCTCGCGGCACTGCGCATCGTGCAGCTGGAACACGAACGCCCGGTGGGCGGTGGACAACTGCAGCACATGCGGCCCGCCCGACACCTCGTTGCGGGCGAAGGTCGGCTTGGACTCGGTGTCGAAACCCAGCACGGTGGCGGTGGCCAGGGCCTCCAGTGCCTGCATGGCCTCGCGCCCGCTGGATACCAGCGCAATCTGCGCCATGCCCAGGCGCTCGAACGGTTCGAGCAAGGCGATGTGCTCGCGTGAAGGGGTGGGGAAACGTTCAGCCATGCCCGCAATGTACCGGAGCCGTGCGCCGGCGCCTGCGACCTACCTGTCGGCCAATGCCTTCTGGATCTGTGCCACCATCAGCGGTGACTCCGGCGCCACTGCGCTGGCGTGGCTGGCCAGCACCCGACCGCGGCGGTCGATCAGGTACTTGTGGAAGTTCCAGGCCGGTGCCGTGCCCGTGGCCTTGGCCAGGGCCAGGAACAGCGGGTTCGCCTGCCTGCCCACGACCGTCGACTTGGCGAACATCGGGAACTTGACCGCATAGGTGTTGAAGCAGAAGTCGGCGATCTCCTTGCTGCTGCCGGGCTCCTGCTGACCGAAGTCGTTGGCGGGAAAACCCAGCACCACCAGGCCCTGCGCGCCAAAGCGGCTGTACAGGCGCTCCAGCCCTTCGTACTGGCCGGTGAAGCCGCAGAAACTCGCGGTATTGACCACCAGCACCACCTTGCCCGCGTGCTGGCACAGGTTCTGCTGCGCGTCGTCCTGCAGGCGCGGGAAGCTGTGCTGCAGGATCGCCGGGCAGGCGGGCGACTGCGCTGCTGCTGGTGCGGCAGCCTGCGCCGACACCAGGGTGGGTACGCTGACCACGGCCAGTGTCAGCGCGCTGGCGAGCAGTCGGAAGACTCGGAGGGTGTGGTGCATGGGCGTTGTCCAGACCGGTCGGTGGCGGATCTGCACCTGCCGGGCAGACCAGTATCGCGCAACGCCGCCCGCCGCGCCGCAGCCGGGCCTCTGCCCGTACACTGCGGCCACGATGGCCCGCCCCCTGCTGCCCTGGTTGCTTGGCGCCGCGCTGCTGCTCGGCACGGTTGGCCGGGCATGGAGCGACGCGCAGATCGAGGTGCGGGCACACCGCACCGGGGACCTGGTGCAGGTGCAGGCACGGGCCACGCTGAACGCCCCCTGGTCGGTGGTGTGGGGCACGCTCACCGACTACGAGCGCCTGCCGGAATTCATCCCCGGGCTGCGGCGCAGCCGCATCGTGGCACGCCAGGGCGCCATGACCACGATCGAGCAATCCGGCGAAGCGCGTTTCCTGTTCCTCACGGTGCCGATCGAGGTCACGCTCGAAGCCACCGAGCGCGGCTCGACGATCGAAGTCCGCCGGATCGCCGGCAGCCTGCGCCATCTGCAGGGGCGTTATGAAACCCAGGTGTTCGCCAGCGATCCGTCCCGGTTGCTGCTGCGCTGGGTCGGCAGCGTTGCACCGCAGGAGGATCTGCCGCCGCTGATCGCCGAGGCCCTGATCCGCCTGCAAATCGAGGCGCAGTTTGTCGCCATGGTGCAGGAGATCGAACGCCGCGAACTGGCCCGGCGTCAGGCACTGCCGGCACATGCCGGCAGGGGCGCCGGACTGCAGCCGGCACCATCAGCACTGAGCGGGCAACGCCAGGACCAGGCCGGGTCGCGGCGCTGATGCATTCCAGCAGGCGCCTGCCGCGCCCGCGTCACAGGGCGCGCGCGATCCGGGCCTGCGCATGCTCCAGCACGAACCGGTCGAGGTCGGCCAACGCCATGGGCCGACCGAACAGGTAGCCCTGGAACGCGTGGCAGCCGATGCTTTGCAGGAACTGGTGCTGGCCGGTTGTCTCCACCCCTTCTGCGACGATGGCCAGGCCCAGGCTGCCTCCGAGCGCGACGATGGTGCGCGCGATCGCCGCGTCATTCGGATCGACGAGCACGTCGCGCACGAAGGACTGGTCGATCTTGAGCTGGCTCAGCGGCAGGCGCTTGAGGTAGCTCAGCGACGAATAGCCGGTGCCGAAATCATCCAGCGAGAAGTCGATCCCCAGTGCGCGCAGCACGGTCATCTTGTCGATGATGTCCTCGACGTTGTCGGCCAGCAGGCTCTCGGTGAGTTCCAGCTTGAGCCGGTGCGGGTCGGCTCCGCTGTGCCGTACCGCCTGCAGCACCTGGTCGGCGAAGTCCGGCTCCTTGAACTGGTGGGCGCTGACGTTGACCGCCAAGGTCAGCGGCGCCATGTGCGGCAGCGCAGCCCATGCGGCGAGCTGCTCGCAGGCCGTACGCAGCACCCATTGCCCCAGCGGAATGATCAACCGCGTCGACTCGGCCAAGGGGATGAACTCGCCCGGCGACACCAGGCCGCGCGCAGGGTGCTCCCAGCGCAGCAGCGCCTCGGCGCCGCTGACCACGCCGTCCTTCTGCACCACCGGCTGGTAGGCCAGGCGCATCTGGCCGCCGGCGAGGGCATCGCGGAGCTCCGACTCCAGCGCCGCGCGCGCATCGACCGCGGCCTGCATGCCCTGGTCGAACATGCGCAGCGTGTTGCGCCCCGAGCCCTTGGCGTGGTACATCGCCAGGTCGGCATGCTTGAGCAGGTCGTCGACCGCCTGCCCTCCCTTGCCAAACAGCGTGATGCCGATGCTCGGCGTACTGCCGTAGGCGCGGCCGCCGAGCTCGAACCCTGTGGCGAAGGCCAGCAGGATCTTGTGGCCGATGGCCTCCGCCTGCACCGCGGCCTCCTGCAGGTCTTCGCTCAGGTCCTCCAGCATCACCACGAACTCGTCGCCGCCCAGTCGTGCCACCACGTCGGCCTCGCGCACGGTCTCGACCAGCCGGCGTGCCACCTGGCGCAGCAACAGGTCGCCGGTTTCATGGCCCAGCGTGTCATTGAGGGTCTTGAAGTTGTCCAGGTCGATGAACAGCAGGGCCGCCTGCCGGTGGGTGCGCGCATGTGCCAGCAGCGCCTTCTTGAGCTGCTCGATCAGAAGGCGCCGGTTGGGCAACTCGGTGAGCGCATCGAAGAAGGCCAGCGCATGGATCTGGTCGGCGGCGATCTTCTCGGCCGTGACGTCGCGCCCCACGCCGCGATAACCGCGGAAAGCGCCCGCTGCGTCGAAGATCGGCGCGCCGCTGATCGACACCCACCGGTCATGTCCCTGCAGGTCGTGGTTGTGCATCTGGAAATCACGAAACGGCAGATGGGCGTCGAGCGTGGCGCGGTGCTGCTCCCACTGCGCGGCAGGCACGTCATGGCCCGGCACCTCCCAGCGCGTCTTTCCCGCGATCGACCCGATCGTGCGCCCGCTGGTCTCCGCCAGGTTACCGTCGAGCCGGACAAAACGGAACCGCTCGTCCTGCTCCCAGTACCAGTCGGAGGACAACTCGGTCAAGGCCCGGAACCGCTCCTCGTTCTCGCGCAGCCGGCGCTCGGCCTGCTTGCGCTCGGTGATGTCCATCATGCTCACCTGCACCGCGCGGCGGCCGTTCAACTGCACCGGAATGCCCTGGGCCTGCACCTCCACCAGCCGCCCGTCGAGCCGGATATAACGCACCTCCACCGCCGGCAGGTTGGCGCCGTGCTCGACCATCTGGGTGGCCCGTTCCAGCGCCACGGCGCGGTCCGGCGCATGGATGAAGTCGATGAAATTGCGGCCGAG
>JANMZX010000712.1:0-4713 GCA_031383745.1 Rhodoferax sp.
TGTCAGTTCGCCTTCAAGGTCTCCTTGACCCCGGCCGGATAAGACAGCTTGCCACCGACGACCTTGTACCCGGCCTTGTCCAGGATGTCCTTTGCCACGGGCAACCCGGTACGCATTTTGGTGATGTCATCGTCATGCCAGAACTTGAGCGCCGGCGATACATGGGAATTGGCCGCCACGGCATACCCGTTCCATGCGGCCTGCACCATGACATTGCGATCTACCACCAGTGACAGAGCGCGGCGGAAGTTCACGTCGTTGAACGGTGCCCGGCGCAGGTTGAAAGCGGCATATTCGAAACCGATGTCCACCTCGGACATGACCTTCAGTTGGGGGACATCCTTGGCGAGTTTCTCCAGCACATCGGGTGCACCACCGTAGTCGGCCAGGAAGTTGATTTCATTGCGCCTCAGCATGCCCAGCGTCGCCTCGGGATTAGGCACGATGCGCAATACCCAGCGCTCCATCTTGGGTGCCGCGAAATGGCCATCGAAGCGATCCAGGACGATCTCCTCCTGGCCCCGGTTGCGCACCATCTTGAACGGACCGGAACCTATGGCCGGAGGATTGGGCAATGCCTCGGCGTTCTCCGGCTTGGTCATCAGATCCTTCATGATCGGATCCCAGATGTGTTTGGGAATCAGATTGATCTTGGCGAGGGACGCCGTGACAAAGGCCGCATTGGGTGCCTTGAGCGTGAATCGAGCGCGCCGGTCGCCGGTTTTCTCGATCTTCACAATGTCGGCCACCGCCGACTTGTACATGGGCACCTTGTTGCCCATGGTCGGTGCATCGAAGGAGTAAATCACGTCGTCGATGGTGACCGGTTTGCCGTCGTGCCAGTTCATGCCGGCCCGCAAGGTGACGTCGACCGTGGTGGGATTGACCCAGTCTATTTTTTCGGCGGCCCAGGGCTGCGGAAGACCATCCGGCCCGACACGCGCCAGGCGGTCCCATACGAGTTCGGTGACCCAGGAACTGGCCGAGCCCGCGATGTACATCGGGCTGACGGCCACGACGGGCTCGGCCGAATTGAGCACCATCTGCTTTTGATCGCCCTTGGGCGTGGCCCGCACGAAGGTCCAGAAATTGCGGATCCCGATACCGCTCTGGGACACGATCGACTCCTCGGCCCAGACGTTCTTGTTGAAGGCCTTCATGGTCGTGGGGTGGACCAGGAACGCCTGGGGCTGGTCGCGATCGAGCAGCCGCTGGGCCTGCAGCACCAAGGTCTTGCGTTTGGCGGGGTCGGTGGACTGCCGCTGCTCCTCGGCAATCTTGTCGTACTCTGGATTCAGGTAGCCGACGAAATTGAAGCCGGTGGCAGCAGTCGTAGAGTGGTAGTTGTTGAATACGACCTCGTCCGGGTCAGAGCGCTCGGGGCGCCCGACCATGCGCCACATGGTGGTGTCCCATTTGTCGCGCTCGTTCCAGACCGTCTGGATGTGTTGCGGCCAGGGCATCGAGCGAACCTCCACCTCCAGGCCGAGCTGGCGCCAATTCTGGGCGATCAGCTGCGAGGCCTGGTAGGCCTGTGGGTTCACGCCCTGCGGCCACGAAATCAGCACAATCTTGCGAATCGGATCACCCGACGCCTGGGCCTGGGCCGGCGCATGACCGAACAGGGCCATCGTTGCCAACAGGGAGAGAGAAACAAACAATCGCCGGCCTGGGACAGGTTGCATCACACGAACTCCTGGGAAGTTGATAATCGAACGATATCGATGCATTCATGTTATCAACCGGTTGCTGTCCTGTAAATAGAACAAAGTGAATGGCCCTTGGCATGAAGGCTTGCTGGTATGAACAAACTGGTCCCGCCGCCACCGTATTGAGGCTGGGCGAACTGGCATTGCCGCAGCCCGGCCCGGGCGAGGTTCTGGTGCGGGTCCATGCATCCGGCATCAATCCCTCGGACACCAAGATGCGCGCCGGCTGGCGTAACACGGCCATGACCTTCGCACGTGTCGTGCCCCATGCCGACGGCGCCGGAGAGGTGGTGGCAATGGGTTCGGGCGTTGACCGAGCCCTCTTGCATGCCCGTGTATGGGTCTTCAACGCGACCGCGCTCTACGACGCGTCGCGCGCCATGGGCACGGCCGCCCAGTACTGCGCCTTGCCGGCCGAACAGGTTGTGCCCCTGCCTGCGGGCATGCCCTATGTCCAGGGCGCCTGCCTGGGCGTTCCGGCCTGCACGGCGCACCGGGCGGTGTTCTCCGAAGGCCCGGTATCCGGCCAAACCATCCTGGTACAGGGCGGCGCCGGTTGTGTGGCCCATTACGCCATCCAGTTTGCAAGCCTTGCGGGTGCCCGTGTAATTGCCACGGTCAGCAGCGCGCAGAAGGCTGCCCATGCACTGGCCGCAGGTGCACACGAGACGATCCAGTACACCCTGGAGGACGTGGTGCACCGCGTGCGCGACCTCACCGGGGCCCAGGGCGTGGACCGCATCATCGAGGTCGACCTGGGCGCCAACCTGAACGTCGATGTGCAACTGATCAAAACCAACGGGCACATTGCGAGCTACTCCAGCACGTCGAATCCCGCGCCGGTTTTTCCGTACTATCCTCTGGCCTACAAGGGCGTTAACTTGCGGCTGGTCCAGGGCTTCAACCTGCCCGCCGCGGCGCGCGCCGCTGCCATCCGCGACATCACCGACTGGTGCGAACGCGATCTGCTGAAACATGCCGTCGGAGCCGTCTATCCGCTGCACCAGACCGCACAGGCCCATGAAGCCGTGGAACAGCGTACGGTTTTGGGCAAGGTGGTGGTGCAGATCGACTGAAGGCACCCCACAGCGCCCGGCCCGTCACCCGGCCGGCACAGGGCCTGCCACGCTCAGTGGAATTTCGGCGGCTTTTCGCCCATGTCCCAGAACAGGCCGGTCATCATCTGCAGTCCCTCGCGAAGGATGTAGTCCAGCACATGTTCGTTGGGTGCGTGTTGCGAACAACTTGCATACGAATGCGGCACCCAGATCGTGGGCACACCGATGATGTCGGTGAACACGTCGTTGGGCAGGGATCCCCCGAGATTGGGCACCACGGCAGGTTTGCTGCCCAGGGTCCTGGTGACGGATCGCACTGCCCACTGGACGGCATCGTGGCCCGGGTCGAGCCGGGTGGCGTTCATGATCTCGTGACTCGGTCCGACCACCTTGACAGCCGCAAAACCATGGGCATCGAGGTGCTTCTGCAACGCCGGAATGAAACCCAGGGGGTCTTTGTCGACAGTGAAGCGGATCTGGCAATGCGCCTTGGCTCGCGGCGGCACGGCATTGACCGGGCGCTCGGGGTTGCCAGTGCTCATCGCCAGCACTTCGAAGGTGTTCCAGCCGAACACCTTTTCGGCCTGGGTCAGTCCCCGTTCGCCCCACCAGGCGTCGATCTCCGGTCCGTCATCGCCCGGGTCGACCACGATGTCGGACAAGGCGTGTCGCACCGACGCCGGAATGCTGTCGGGCAGGATGTCGCGGACCAGCACATGGCCTTTTGCATCGATGATGGAGGCAATCGCATGGCACAACACAACACCCGGGTTCGCCAGCAGACCACCCCAATTTCCGGAGTGGTGGCCACCCGCGCGCAGGTCGACGAACAGATCGAAGTTGAGCGCGCCGCGCGTGCCCATGAAGATGGTCGGCATCCGCGGCGCCAGACGCGGGCCGTCGGACCCGATCAGCAGATCGGACTTGAGCAAGTCACGATGGAGCCGTGCAAACTCATGCAGCCCCGGGGAGCCGATCTCCTCACCCGTGTCAATCAGAAATACTGAATTGAACCCCAGTCGACCCCTGGTTTCCAGCACCGTCCGCAGTGCCGCGATGTTGATCGAATGCTGGCCCTTGTTGTCGGCGGTGCCGCGCCCGTAATACCGCTCACCGACCTGGGTGAGTTTCCAGGGGCTGAGGCCAGCCTGCCATTGCCCATCCAGGCCCCGGATCACATCGCCATGCCCGTACGTGAGGATCGTCGGCAGATCGGGATCTTCGATGCGCCGCGCGACCAGGAACGGCGCGGCGATACCCGCCGGGTTGTCTAGGATCTGGACGTCATAACCCATCTGCTGCAAGGCCGGGCCGATCTCATCGCTGAGGTAGCTGCGCAAAAAAGGATGCGACTCGGGAATCTGGCTCTCTGTCTTGATGGCGACACGACGCGCCAGGTCCTGCATGAAGGCACCGCTGTCAAAGTGGTGTGAGATGTTGTCAATTGCCAGTTGTCGCGACATCCTGTGCTCCAGGTTGGTTGTTGAAAATGAACGGATCGGACCATGCTGCAGAGCCAGATGCTACTTTCAAACGCATATGCCGGTGCAACTGGTCCCCATAATGGGCCCATGGGCAGCAAGACGACACCACCCGCCTGGCAACAATGGTTGCCCGGGCTGGTCACGCTGCGCCAGTACCGGCGCGACTGGTTCATCCACGACCTCGTCGCCGGTCTGGTGCTCACGGCCATCCTGGTGCCGGTGGGCATGGGCTACGCCGAGGCATCTGGCGTGCCGGCGATCTACGGCCTGTATGCCACCATCGTGCCCTTGATCGCCTACGCGCTGTTCGGCCCGAGCCGCATCATGGTGCTGGGGCCGGACTCCACGCTGGCGGCGGTCATCGCGGCACTGATCCTGCCGTTGGCGGCAGGCAGCGTGGAGCGCGCCGTCGCGCTGGCCGGCATGCTCGCCATCCTGTCGGGCTGCTGCTCGCTGCTGATC
>JANMZX010000714.1:0-1594 GCA_031383745.1 Rhodoferax sp.
CCCGCCGACGGCGCCGGAACTTCCAGCACCACCTTGTCGGTCTCGACCTCGATCAGGATCTCGTCGACCGCCACCGCGTCGCCGACTCTTTTCTTCCACTGCAACAAGGTGGCCTCTGCAACCGACTCGGACAACTGCGGGACCTTGACTTCAACGATAGCCATATCAATTCTTTCAACAACAACAACAATGTTTCAGGCGTGCGCGAGGCAACGGGTCATTTGGTGAGCACGAAGCCCTTGAGCTTGCCGAAAGCGCCGTCGATCAGCGCCTTTTGCTGCTCCTGGTGCAGGTACGAATACCCCACCGCCGGGGACGCCGAGGCTGTCCGGCCGGAATAACCCAGCTTCTGGCCTTCGAGCATGTTCTCGTGGATGTAGTGCTGCACGAAGAACCAGGCGCCCTGGTTCTGTGGCTCGTCCTGGCACCAGACCACGTCGACCGCGTTCGGGTAGCGCTTGATCTCGGCGGCGAACACCTTGTGCGGGAACGGGTAGAGCTGCTCGATGCGCAGGATGGCCACGTCGTCGGAACCGCGTTCGTCGCGCTTGCGCACCAGGTCGTAATACACCTTGCCGGAACATACGATCACGCGCTTGACCTTGTCGGCCTTCAGCTCCTTGTTCTCCGGGATCACGGTCTGGAACCCGCCCTTGGTGAATTCGGACAGCGGCGACGCAGCATCCTTGGCGCGCAGCAGCGACTTGGGGGTCATGATTACCAGCGGCTTGCGCAGGTTGCGCACCATCTGGCGGCGCAGGATGTGGAAGATCTGGCTGGCCGTGGTCGGCTGCACGATCTGCATGTTGGTATCGGCGCTGAGCTGCATGAAGCGCTCCAGCCGCGCCGAACTATGCTCCGGCCCCTGCCCTTCATAACCGTGCGGCAGCATCAGCGTGATGCCGTTGACCCGGCCCCACTTGACCTCGCCCGATGCGATGAACTGGTCGATCACCACCTGTGCACCGTTGACGAAGTCGCCAAACTGGGCCTCCCAGATCACCAGCGTGTTCGGGTCGTTCGATGCGTAGCCGTATTCGAAGGCCAGCACCGCTTCTTCGGACAGGATCGAATCGATCACGACAAAAGGCGACTGGCCATCCGCCACGTTCTGCAACGGCGTGTAGGTGCCCTCGTCGAACTTCTCGCGGTTCTGGTCATGGATGACGGCATGGCGGTGCGTGAAGGTGCCGCGCCCGCAATCCTCGCCGCTGAGCCGCACCGGGTAACCGCTGGCGACCAGGGACGCAAACGCCATGTGTTCGCCCATGCCCCAGTCGACCGGAATGTCGCCACGCCCCATGGCAGCGCGGTCGGCATAGACCTTCTTGACGAGCTGGTGCGGCGCAATCGTGTCCGGCAGAGTCGTCAGGCGCGTCGCCAAACGCTTCCATTCCGCCATCGGAATGGCGGTGTCGCCCGCATCCGTCCACTTCTTGTTGAGGTACGGGACCCAGTCCACCGCGTACTTGCTCTTGAAGTTGGTCAGCACCGGGTCGAAGGTGTTGCGGCCAGCGTCCAGTGCGGCGCGGGTCGCCTTGACCATTTCGTCGCCGAGATCGGCGCCGAACCCCTGTGCCGCCAGCTTGTCGGC
>JANMZX010000061.1:0-5794 GCA_031383745.1 Rhodoferax sp.
GCCACCATGCCGAACATCACCAGCCCTGCGCCGCCGAGCACCACCGTGGGCAGGCTCTCGACCAGCGCCGCCATCTTGGGCACCAGGCCCAGCACCAGCATGATCAGGCCGCCGGCGACACAGACGTAGCGGCTGCGCACCCCGGTCACGCCGACCAGCCCGACGTTCTGCGAAAAGCTGGTGTAGGGGAAGGTGTTGAAGATGCCGCCGATCACCGTGCCCAGCCCGTCGGCGCGTAGTCCGCGCGTCAGGTCGGCCTGGCCGATGTTGCGCCCGGTCATGTCGCCCAGCGCCAGGAACATGCCGGTCGATTCGATCATCACCACGACCATCACCAGGGTCATGGTGAGGATCAGCACCGGGTCGAACACCGGCATGCCGAACTGGAACGGCAGCACCAGGTCGAACCAGTGCGACTTGGCGACCTTGTCGAAGCCCATCATGCCCATGGCCGTGGCCACGATACCCCCGATGATGATGCCCAGCAGCACCGAGATGTTGCTGACAAAACCGCGCGCGTACTTGGCGATGAGCAGGATCGACACCAGCACGACCGCAGCCACGAAGATGCCGTCCAGTGGCGCGTAGCGCGGGTTGGGCAGCGTGCCGACGATGGCCAGGCCCTTGGGAACCGCCGGGACTGCCGCCGCCAGGGGAGCGCTGGCGCCTGCGGCTGGTGTGACTGCGGCGCCGCCCATGGATCCGACCTCGGCAAGCCATTTCGCATGCTCGGGGTTCACCATGCTGGGTGCGGTGGGGCCGAACGGATTGCCGAAGATCCAGTTAATGCCGATGCGCATCAGGCTGATGCCGATCACGGCGATGATCGTGCCGGTGACCACTGGCGGAAAGAAGCGCAACATGCGGCTCATCACCGGCGCCAGCAGCATCGACAACACCCCGGCGCCGATGATGGCGCCAAAGATGATCTGCGCTCCTGCAGCGCCCGGCGTGGTGTTGGCCATGGCCACCATCGGCGCCACCGACGCGAACGACACGCCCATCATCACCGGCAGCCGGATCCCGAACCACTGGGTCGCGCCCAGGGACTGGATCAGCGTGACGATGCCGCAGCAGAACAGGTCTGCCGAGATCAGATAGGCCACCTGATCCGGGCTGAGCTTGAGCGCGCGCCCGACGATCAGCGGCACTGCCACGGCGCCGGCGTACATCACCAGCACATGCTGCAGGCCCAGCGTGAACAGGCGCGCGTTGGGCAGTCGTTCGTCCACCGGGTGGACGTGGGTGTGGTTCATGGGGGGTCTCCTGATCGAGGGTCGGTGGCGCCGCGGGTATTGCCGCTTTGTGAACGAAAGTGTATACACATCTGGATGCCATCCGATCAGGGAAAACCCCGTCCCCGGCAATCCGCTCGCGGCGTGGCGCCGCGCCCGTGTAGCATCGGCGTCGCGCCAGCCCTGGCGCGTCACCCTGAAGGATGTTCTTGAACGCCGACGCATTGCTCCCGGTTCTTCTGTCGCCGGTCGGCCAGGTTGCCACCCTGGCCGTCTGCCTGGCATTTGTGCTGGCGTGGCTCGTCATGCGCGGGCGCTGGAACGACCCGCGGTACCGGCCGGCGGCCCGCAACCAGGAGCGTGTGGTGCTGGTGGTCACCGCGGTAGCGGCCCTGCTGGTGGCACTTGGCGTCGGGGCCCTGCTGCAGCAGCGTGATGCGCGCTCGACGATGCAGCGCGAACTCACCGACCGATCCGTCCAGTCGAAGGCATTGCGGGCGCAGATCGGGGCAGAAATCGACGCGGCTCGCCGCTTGCTGGCAGACCGGGCGGTGGACAAGATCGCGCAGGAAAAGCTGGCAGAGGCCCGCGCCGAACTGGTTCGTTTCGTCCCGTTCCAGGACCCGCGCATCCTGCAGATGATCGTGCTGATCGACCAGGAACTGGCAGTTCGGGAGTCGCTCAGGCAACGCGCCTTGTCGGGCGCCGGTCAGTAGCCCGCGCCGGCCGTCCAGGGGCTACAGCCCCATCTCCTTCGCGATGATGCTGTACTGGATTTCATTGGTGCCACCACCCACCATCGCGTGCTTGGCCTCGCGGAAATAGCGTTCCATGTCCATCTCCGGCAGTTGCGCGTATCCACCGAGCGCCTGCATGCCGTTGAATGCCGTGCTGAACAGGGTCTTGGCCGCGAACACCTTGGCCATGGACACCTCCTTGACGGCCCGCTCGCCGCGCGCCATCCTGGTGGCGGCCGCGTAGGTCAGCAGGCGTGCGGCCTCGATTTCGGACTCGTTCTCGGCCATTCGGTGTTTGAGCACCTGGAACGAGGACAGCGGCTTGCCGAACTGCTTGCGGTCCTTGGTGTAGCGCTGGGTGTCGTCCAGCGCGGTGCGTGCGTTGCCGACATACGACGCGGCCAGGCTGAGCCGTTCGTGTTCCAGGTGCTCGCCGATGTAGGTCCAGCCCCGGCCGACCTCGCCGATCAGGTTTTCCCTGGGCAGGCGCACATCGTCCAGGTAAAGCTGCGTCGTTCCGAGGCTGCGGCGCACGATGGTGTCGAGCTTGGTGATCGTCAGGCCGGGGGTAGTGTTGGGCAGCAGGAACAGGCTCAGCCCCGCGTACCGCTCCTCGCCGGTGCGGGCCATGATCACGATGGTGGTGTTGGGCAGGTGGGCGCCGGAGCAGAAGGTCTTGCTGCCGTTGAGCACCCAGGTGTCGCCCTCCAGCACGGCTTTGGTCTTTGCGGCAGCCGCGTCGGAGCCCGAACCAGGCTCGCTGATCGAGATCGAGAAGGTGGCGTCGCCGCGCAGGAACGGCGGCAGGTACCTGCTCTTTTGCTCCGGCGTGCCGTGGCTCGACAGGTTCGTCGCGGTGAACATCGACGTCATCAGGCAGGCCGCGGTGTCCAGGCTGTATTTGGCGATCGCCTCGCAGAATATCGCGAACATGACCGGATCGGCCGCCACCCCGCCGTCCTCCTCGGGCAGGAGCAGGCCGAGCCATCCCTGCGACGCCATCTTCCTGTAGATCTCGTAGGGGAACTCCCGGCTCGCATCGTGGGCACGCGTGTACTCGCGTCCCACTTCCTTTTCCATGAAGTTGTGCAGCGTGTCGTGCCACATGCGCTGCTCGTCGGTAAAGCGGAAGTCCATGCTGATAACTCCTGTGCTTATTCGGGCTGGATCCCGGCTTCCCTGACCAGGCGCGTCCATTTGGCGACTTCCTGGTGCGCCCAGGTGGTGAACTCGGCCACCGGCAGCGGGCTCGGGTCCGCCCCGAGGTCGAGGAAGCGCTGGCGCACGTCGGGCAATTGCAGGGCCTTGGTCACCTCGGCATTCAGCCGCGCCACCACGGACCTGGGCGTGCCGGCGGGCGCATACAGGGCGATCCAGCCCGACAGGTCGTAGTCGGGCACGCCGCTCTCGGCGATCGTTGGCAAGTCCGGCATCAGGGTACTGCGCTGGATCGATGTGACGGCAATCGGGCGCAACTGGCCGGATTTCAGCATGCCCTGCGCGGCGGCGATGTCGGTGAACATCATGTCGACCCGCCCTGCCACCACTTCGGTCATGGCCGGCGGATTGCTCTTGAACGGTACCCGCAGCAACTTCCATCCGACCTGCTTGGCGAGGTTCTCGCTCATCACGACACCACTCGCGTTGCCGGTGGCGAGCGTGAGTTCGCGGGTCTTCCCATAGGCGATCAGTTCGCGCATGGTCTTCACCGGCACATTCGGGTTGGTCACGATGATGCTGGTGAAGACGGCCACGCGATTGACCGGCTCGAAGCCCTTGATCGGGTCGTAGCGCAGTTCGCGCATCAGGGCTGGATTGGCGCCATGGGTGGAATTGGTGCCCATCACCAGCGTGTAGCCGTCGGGTTTGGCCTTGGACACGAATTCGGCGGCGATGGCGCCGTTGGCGCCCGGCTTGTTGTCGATCGTCACCGTCTGGCCGAGCGCTTCAGCAAGCTTTTGCCCGAGCAGGCGCGCGCCCACGTCGGTTCCGCTGCCTGGTCCGAAGGGCACGACGATGCTGATCGGCCGGCTGGGGAAGACGTCCTGGGCCGATACAGGCGCGGCGACGCAGAGCGAGGTGGTGCACAGAAGTGCGGCAATGAACTTGTTCATGGTGTCTCCGTTGGGAATATTGCGTCGTAAGACTGGTTGCAAGCCGGCGCCCTCAGCGCTTGGCACGCCTGGTGAAATTCGCCGGCCGCTTTTCCTGGAAGGCTTTTGCAGCCTCCTTCGAGTCGGGATGGCTGGAAATGATGGCTGTGGCATAGGTTTCGACGTGGTAGCCGTTGTCGAGGTCCATCGACTCGGTGAGGTTGATCACCTCTTTCATCAGGCGCACACCGGCCGGGCTCTTGGCGCAGATGTCTGCAGCCACTTCCAAAGCAGCAGCGAGCAACTGATCCCGGGGGACGACTTTCAGGATGACGCCCAGGCGTTCGAGATGGGCTGCATCGACGCGCCGGCCTGTCAGGGCCATCCAGCGCATGAGTTTCTCCGGCACGATACGCGCGAGGTGCTTGGTGCCACCCATCACGCCCACGGCGATCTCCGGCAGGCCGAAGCGCGCGTTATCGGATGCGACGACGATGTCGCACTGCGACATCATCACCAGGCCACTGCCCAGCGCATGGCCGTTGATGGCGCCGATCACCGGGACAGGGTTGCGCCGGATCGCGTCGAACACCTGGCGAATGACGCGCGTGCGCTCGAGTGCCAGTTCCGGATCCATCGCGCCGAGTTCGCCGACGTCGCCACCAGCGACGAACGAGCGGTCGCCTGCGCCGGTGAGGATGATGCAGCGGATGCCGGCATCGTCATCCGTGGTGCGCAGCGCCCGCAGCAGTTCGCGGTGCGCCGCGACCGTCATGGCGTTGACCGGCGGCCGGTCGATCGTGATCAGCAGGACGTCGGGATGGCCGTCTGGCCGGGAGAGCTTGATCCACTGTGTTGTCACCGGGGCCGCCTTGCAAATGTGGAGCGATTCAACAGAACTGGCCGAGCTGCGTCGAAAACAGATCGAGTCAATCCATGAATCTATGGTCAAACCATTGACCGATCGAATTATATGAAGCATGATCGACTCTGTAAAGGCTTGATCGAACACACCCATGAAGCTCTCACCCATCGTCGTGCCCAAGACCTCGGACGTACTGGCCGGTGAACTGCGCAGGCGCATCCTGACGGGCGTCTTCGCACCGGGCGCGTCGTTGCCGGCGGAGCGTGACCTTGTCACACAGACCGGCTTGAGCCGAGGGTCGGTCCGCGAAGCCTTGCGCACCCTGGAAGCCGAGCATCTGGTGACGACCCGGCCGGGCCGGCATGGCGGCTCGGTTGCGCGCCAGCCCGGCGACGATCTGCTTGCGAAATACGTCGGCCTGTTCGTGCATGGCCGCGGTATCTCGCTGACCTCGTTGCTGCAGACGCGGGATGCGTTGGAGCCGACACTCGCCGCGCTGGCGGCCGCCAACCGCACCGATTCCGAAATGCAACTGCTGCTGGACGCGACCCAGCGGGTGGAAAGCGCCTACGCAGACATTCCGCTGTTCCTCGGCGAAAACGTGAAGTGGCATTGCACCATCGCCCTGGCCAGCCACAACGAGTTGTTGCGTGCGTTCATGGTGGCGATATCGAACCTGATCTACCAGGCCACCTCGATCGACAACTTCGCCACCGACGATGTGCGCCAGGTGGTGATCGAGGCGCACCGGCGCATCGTCGATGCCATCGTGGCCCAGGATGCAGACGCCGCGCGGCGCCGGATGACGCGCCACCTCGCGGCCGTCACCGCGGCGATGCAGGCTTTTTCCGACGCCCCCCTGGT
>JANMZX010000117.1:0-31847 GCA_031383745.1 Rhodoferax sp.
GCGGGCAGCCATTCGCGGTAGGCCTTCATCGAGTCGCCGGTGTACACGGCCGGCAATGGCGACGGGATCCAGCCCGACTCCAGCGTGTTGCTGGCATAGGCCCTCGCACCGACCGCGACGATGCCGAACTCGGCGCCGGCCTCCAGGATGGCTTCGCGGATCGCGTCACCCTCGGCATAGGGCCCCCACAACTCCAGGCCGGGCGCGCCCGCCATGCCATGGCGCAATGCACGGACCTTCTGCCCCTTGATGGTGATCGCATCCATGGTGAAGAACTTCACGTCCGGTATCGGCCCGCCATTGAGCTTGACGAGGATCTGTTCCGCATTCGGACCTTGCACCTGGAAGCGGTAATGGCGCCGCGTGACGGCCTTGCCGCGCGGGTGGGAGGGCGAGCGGTCGTCCCGGATGACCTCCACCTTGTAGCCGCCGGTTTCGGCGTGGAACTGGATCCAGTTGACGCTCGGCGCCCGCCCGACGAACAGCAGTTCGTTCTCGGCCAGGTAGAACAGGATGCCGTCGCCGATGACGAAGCCGTCGTGGCTGCAGGGCACCATCTGCTTGGCCTTGTTCGGGACGAAACCAGCAAAGCTGTTGATGGTCAGGTAGGACATCAGCTTGAGCGCGTCCGGCCCTTTGACGGTGATTTCCGCCATGTGATGGGTCTGGTCGAATAGCACGGCCGTCTTGCGCCAACCGCGCTGCTCGTCGCGCCAATTGGAAAACTCGGAGGGCACCACCGGGTACACATAGGCGCCGATCTGCGAGTTGCGCAGCATCTCGACCGTATCGCGCGTGCCGCCCAACAGGGCTTCCAGACTTCGTTGGCTCATGTTGAACCGCCTTTCGTTGTTGACATGGTTGCAAAAAATTTTGCCATCGGTGGCGCCCGGGCCAATCCCGGCGCGGGACTGGCCCGGTCATCGGGCGGCCTGCACCGGCGTCCTCCTGCCGCGTTGGCTCGATGCACCTCTGCATCCGCGTGGGGAAAATCAGACAACAGGATTACCACCAAACCCCATTGTATTCATAGTAAATACAACAAAGCAAAATATTTAGCCTTTTGCGCCGAAATATGGGCATTTTCGGAGCATGCGCAGTCATTCAGGATTGAATCTAGTCATTGATGTATACAACCAGCCCAATCCGGTGCCACCGCACCAGCGGCTGAAGCCGCCACAGCCCGACAAGGAGTCGCGCTACCGCCGCCCGCCCGCCCCTGGCCTTCAGGCAAGCCAATTCGAGGCGTCAGTCGGTATTTTTCGCGCTGATGCCCCAGCGGAGCAGCGCAGCGTCGTCGGCGACCCGGGCGTCGACCCAGCGCGCGCCCTCGGGCGTCTGCTCCTTCTTCCAGAAAGGCGCCTGGGTCTTGAGGTAGTCCATCAGGAATTCACAGGCCTGGAAACTCTCGCCGCGGTGCGCCGAGGTCACGGCGACCAGCACGATCTGGTCCAGCGGCTGCAACAGGCCGATGCGATGCACGACCCGGGCGGCAAAGATGTCAAAGCGCCGGTGGGCCTCGTCGACCATCGCCTCGATTGCCTTTTCCGTCATGCCCGGGTAGTGTTCGAGCTCCAGGGTGTGCACGGCGCTGCCGTCATTGCGGTCACGCACCGTGCCCAGGAAACTGCACACCGCACCGACCCGCGGATCGCCGGCACGCAAGGCTGCCAACTCTGCGCCGAGGTCGAAGTCAGCGGTCTGGATGGATACACGCGGCGCGCTCATCGCAGCATTGTGGCACTGCCTGCGGACTGCCTGGCGCTGGCTGGTAGGATGCCTGCATGTCGACGATTCCATGCTGCCGCGTCGTCCACCCGCTCCCCGGCGGCGTGGCGCCGTGCGGCCAACCCGGCGACAAATCGAAAAAACCCAGGCTCATCTGACCGGAGCTGCGGTTCCGTCCTCGGATGAGCGATGGACCCGCCCCACCCTGCTGGCAAAGCTCCCTTGCGCATTCGACCGACGGTTTTCCATCGGTCATGTGGCAACGAAGGAGCATTGCGTGCGTACAGAAACTGATTTTTCCGGCTTGTGGATCCCCCTGGTCACCCCTTTTCGGCACGGCCAGCCGGACCATGCGGCGATGCGTGCGATGGTCCGGCGCATGGCTGGCAGCGGCGTATCCGGCCTGGTGGTGTGCGGTTCGACCGGCGAGGCCGCGGCGCTGGACGAGCAGGAGCAACTGGCCCTGCTGGACACCACGCTGGAGGCCGCAGGAACTCTTCCGGTGGTGATGGGAATCTCCGGCTACCACCTGGCACAGACGCGCGACTGGATCGAAACCGTGAGCAGGCGGCCGATTGTTGGCGTGCTGCTGCCGGCACCACACTACATCCGTCCGTCACAAGCTGGCGTTGTGCAGTGGTTCACCACGCTGGCCGACGCCGCCAAGGTGCCGGTGGTGATCTACGACGTACCCTACCGCACAGGTGCCAGCATCGAGCGGCAGACGCTGCTCGAACTGGCCCTGCACCCGAACATCCAGGCCCTCAAGGACTGTGGCGGGGATACCGCGAAGACACTGGCAGTGATCGCGCAAGGCCGGCTGCAGGTGCTAGCGGGCGACGACCTGCAGATGTTTGCCAGCGTCGCCCAGGGCGGCGTCGGAGCCATCGCGGCCAGCGCCCATGTGGCTACGGCGCAGTTCGTGCAGATGCTGGCCTTGCTCCGCGCCGGGGAGCTGGCACGCGCCCAGGCCCTGTGGCGCCGCCTCGTACCCTGGGTGGAACTGGCGTTTTCGGAACCGAACCCGGCGATCATCAAGGCGGCGCTGGCGCTGGACGGCGCCCTGGACGACGAATTGCGGCCGCCGATGCAGCGCGCCAGCACCGGCGTACGGGCACGTATCGGTGAACTCTGCCGTTCGCTGGGTTGAGACGACCGGCTCAGCCGCCGGTCACCGGCGGAAAGAAGGCGACTTCTGCGCCGTCCACCAGCGCCGCCGACTCCTGGCACATGATCTGGTTCATGGCGATGCGAACGGCTCGCCCGCGCGCCAATGCCTGCGCGTACGCGGGGCTGCGCAGGACCAGTTCGTCGCGCAGCCCGCCCAGATCGGTGGCGGCGGTCTGCCAGGGCTCGCTGCCTGTGCCGACGGCCTCGCGGATCGAGGCAAAATACCGGACCGTGATGCGCATGGCGGCCTCAGTTCAACAAGTCGGACAGGGCCATGAACCGCACGGCGTCACCACGCGCAATCGTCTGCCCGGGCGGGTTGTCGACGATGCCGTCGGCCCAGACCACCGAGGTGAGCACACCCGAACTCTGGTTGGGAAACAGGTCGACCCCGCCTTGTGGATTGCGGCGCACCCGCAGGAACTCGCGCCGCCGGTCGGCCCGCGGCCAGTCGAAATCGGCGCGCAACTGCATGCCCGGCGCCGCGACGCGCTGCACACCCATCAGCGACAGGATGAAGGGGCGCACCAGCAGCAGGAAGGTCACGAAACTGGACACCGGGTTGCCCGGCAACCCCAGGAAGTGCGCCTCGCCGATACGGCCGCTGGCAAATGGCTTGCCTGGCTTGATCGCGATCTGCCACAGGTCCAGGCGCCCCAGTTCGGCCACGGCCGGTTTGACGTGGTCCTCCTCACCGACCGAGACACCACCGCTGGTCAGGATGACATCGTGCGTCAGCGCGGCCGAGCGCAAGGCCTCGACCGTCGCCGCGCGCTGGTCCGGCACGATCCCCATGTCGGTCACCACGCAGCCCAGACGCACCAGCAGGCTGCGCAGGAAAAAGCGGTTCGAGTTGTAGATGCCGCCCGGTGGCATCGCGGCAGGCGCCACCTCGCCCGGCATGACCAGTTCGTCGCCAGTGGAAAAAAGAGCCACCCGCGGCTGGCGCTGCACCCTCAGCGTGGCCATGCCCACACTGGCCGCCAGACCGAGTTCTGCCGGCGAGAGGCGCTGGCCCGGCGCGAGAACCGTCGCACCCAGGGTGACGTCTTCCCCGGCGCGGCGGATCCACTGCCCCGGTTGCGGAACCCGGTCGACGCGCAGGTCGGACGCGTCCGCCCCTGTGGCGCAGTCCTCCTGCATCACCACCGCATCGGCACCAGGCGGAATCGGCGCGCCGGTGAAGATGCGCGCGGCGCAACCCGGCTGCACGACGCTGCCGGCAGCGCCGGCGGGTATGCGCTGCGTCACGCGCAACGCCGTCCCGGCCCGCGGCACATCGACACTGCGCACCGCATAACCATCCATGGAGCTGTTGTCCTGCGGCGGCACCTGCAAGGCAGATACCACCGCCTGTGCCAGCACCCGCCCGTCCGCATCGAACGTGGACACCTCGTCGCTGCCCGGCAGCGGCCGGGCGTGGGCCAGCAGTTCGGCCAGCGCGTCGTCCAGGGGCATGAGCGCGGCGCGCATGTCAGGCCCGGGCTTCACAGTTCGCCACGATCAAGGACTTGATCGCCTCCACATCGGCTGGCACCACCCGCACCCGCTTGGGCAGGGCCTCGATACCCTCGAAACCCGCCGGGCGCGCCGGTTCGCGGCCCAGTGCCTCGACGATGGTGTCGGCGAACTTGATCGGCAAGGCGGTTTCCAGCACGATCATCGGCACGCCAGCGGCCAGGTGCTCGCGCGCCACCTTGAGGCCGTCGGCTGTGTGCGTGTCGATCACCTGCGCGCAACGGGCATCGGTGTCGCGGATCGTCGCCAGCCTGTCGGCATGCGTGCTGCGACCGCTGGAGAACCCGAACACCCGTGCTGCATCACCGAAAGCCGGATGGGCGCTGAGGTCGAAAAGGCCGCGCTCGCGCAGCTGGCGATCGAACAGGTCACGCACCAGCGCCGCATCCCGGCCGACCAGATCGAACACGAAGCGTTCGAAGTTGGATGCCTTGGAGATGTCCATCGACGGGCTGGATGTCTCGTGCGTGTCGGCGCTGCCTCGCACCCGGTACACGCCGGTGCGGAAGAACTCGTCGAGTACATCGTTCTCGTTGGTGGCAACCACCAGCCGGTCGATCGGCAGCCCCATCATGCGGGCCACATGCCCGGCGCAGACATTGCCGAAGTTGCCCGACGGGACGGTGAAACGCACCTTCTGGCTGTTCGACGTCGTGGCCTGGAAATAGCCTGCGAAGTAGTAGACCACCTGCGCCACCAGCCGCGCCCAGTTGATCGAGTTGACCGTGCCGATGCGGTACTTGCGCTTGAACTCCAGGTCGTTCGATACCGCCTTGACGATGTCCTGGCAGTCGTCGAAGACGCCCCGCACGGCGATGTTGTGGATGTTCGCATCCATCAGGCTGAACATCTGCGCCTGCTGGAACGGGCTCATGCGGCCATACGGGCTGGTCATGAAGACTGCCACGCCCTTCTTGCCACGCATGGCGTATTCGGCGGCGCTGCCGGTGTCACCGCTGGTGGCGCCCAGGATGTTGAGGGACTCGCCGCGGCGCGCGAGCTCGTATTCGAACAGGTTGCCCAGCAACTGCATCGCCATGTCCTTGAACGCCAGCGTCGGGCCGTTGGACAAGGCTTGCAGGTACAGCGGCGCGCCGGCGCCGGATGCCTTGTCGTCAAGGCGGCGCAGCGGCACGATTTCGGGCGTGCCGAACACCTCGCGGGTGTAGGTTCTGGCGCAGATGGCGCGCAGGTCGGCCGGCGCAATGTCGTCCACGTACAACGACAGGACCTCGAATGCCAGCTCAGGGTACGCCAGGGCGCGCCAGCGGGTCAGGGTGACATCGTCGACCTGCGGGTAATGGATGGGCAGGTACAGCCCCCCATCGGGCGCCAGGCCCTCCAGCAGGATGTCGCAGAAATGCTGCTGCGAGGCATGGCCCCGCGTCGACACATAGTCCATCAGGCCAGCTCTTCCTTGCGGATGCGGGTGATCGGCTGCAACACACTGGGCAGGGCCTGCATGCGCGCCAGCGCATCGTTCATCGTGCCTTCACGCGTGTCGTGGGTCAGGATGATCAGGTCGGTCTGCGCCACCTGCGGGTCGGCACTGCCCGGCGCCGTCGGGCTGACTTCATCGGCCTCGCGCTGCAGCATCGCATCGATGCTGATCCCCGCTTCGGCCAGGATACCGGTGACCCTCGCCAGCACGCCCGCCTCGTCGGCGACGCGCAGGCGCAGGTAGTAGGCGGTGACGATCTCGCTCATCGGCAGCACCGGCAGGTCGCTCATGGCATCGGGCTGGAACGCCAGATGCGGAACCCGCTGCGCGGCATCCGCCGTATGCAGGCGCGTGATGTCGACCAGATCGGCGATAACCGCGCTGGCCGTCGGCTCGCTGCCGGCCCCCTTGCCGTAATACAGGGTCGTGCCAACGGCATCCCCCTGCACCATGACGGCGTTCATCGCGCCTTCCACATTGGCGATCAGCCGCTTCATCGGCACCAGGCTCGGGTGCACGCGCAACTCGATGCCGCGCGCCTTGCCCGTGCTGGCGTCAACGCTGCGCTTGGTGATGCCCAGCAGCTTGATGCGATAACCCAGTTGGCCGGCGTACTGGATGTCTTGCGCGGTCAGCGCGGTGATGCCCTCGACATAGGCCTTGTCGAACTGGACCGGAATGCCGAACGCGATGGCCGACATGATGGTCGCCTTGTGCGCTGCATCCACACCCTCGATGTCGAAGGTCGGGTCTGCCTCGGCGTAACCCAGACGCTGTGCTTCCTTGAGCACCACCGCGAAGTCCAGGCCCTTGTCGCGCATCTCGCTCAGTATGAAGTTGGTCGTTCCGTTGATGATGCCGGCGATCCATTGGATGCTGTTGGCTGTCAGCCCTTCGCGCAGCGCCTTGATGATCGGGATGCCACCTGCCACCGCCGCCTCGAATGCCACGATCACGCCCTTGGCGTGGGCAGCGGCGAAGATCTCCGTGCCGTGCACGGCCAGCAGCGCCTTGTTGGCCGTGACCACGTGCTTGCCCGCTGCGATGGCCTCCATCACCAGCTGCCGGGCGATGCCGTAGCCGCCGATCAGTTCGATCACGATGTCGATGTCCGGGTTGGCGATCACCGCGCGCGCGTCGCTGACGACCTGCACCTCCGGGCCTACCAGCTTCCGTGCGCGGGCCACATCCAGGTCGGCCACCATGGTGATTTCAATTCCGCGACCGGCGCGACGCCGGATTTCAGCCTGGTTGCGCTTGAGGACACTGAATGTGCCGCTGCCGACGGTGCCTATGCCCAGAAGGCCGACTTGGATGGGATTCATGGAGGTGCGTGAATAGGATGGGAGTGGACGGTGTCAGGCGCGCGCCGCCACCAACTTGATCGGGCCCCGCGTGCCGGTGTCGCTGTGGCGCTTGCGGTAGAGCTCGAGGAAACGCGCGATCCGGCCGACGGCTTCGCGCAGGTCGTCTTCGTGGGGCAGGAAGACGATCCGGAAATGGTCTGGCCTGGCCCAGTTGAATCCGGTGCCCTGCACCAGCATGACCTTGGTCTCCTCGAGCAATTCCAGAACGAAGTCCTGGTCGTTCTCGATCGGATAGAGCTCCGGGTCCAGCCGCGGGAACATGTACAGGGCGGCGCGCGGCTTGACACAGGTCACGCCCGGAATCGCCGTGATCAGGTCATAGGCAAGGTCGCGCTGGCGTCGCAGACGGCCACCTTCACCGACCAGGTCGTTGATGCTCTGGTAGCCGCCCAGCGCGGTCTGGATCGCCCACTGGCCCGGCACGTTGGGGCACAGGCGCAGGTTCGACATCATGTTCAGGCCGTCGATGTAGTCGCGGGCCGGCTTTTTGTCACCCGAGACGACCATCCAGCCGGAGCGGTAGCCGCAGGAGCGGTAGCTCTTGCTCAGGCTGTTGAAGGTCAGCGTCAACACGTCGTCGCTCAGGGAAGCAATCGCGGTGTGGTGGGCACCGTCGTACAGAACCTTGTCGTACACCTCGTCGGCGAAGATGACCAGGCCGTGCTCGCGCGCGATGTCGATGATGCCCTCGAGCAGTTCGTCGGAGTAAAGCGCTCCGGTGGGGTTGTTGGGGTTGATGACAACGATCCCCTTGGTGCGTGCCGTGACCTTGGAACGGATATCGTCCAGGTTGGGCATCCAGCCTTTGGCTTCGTCGCACAGGTAATGCACCGGCTTGCCGCCCGACAGCACAACCGCAGCCGTCCACAGGGGGTAGTCTGGCGAGGGAATCAGCATCTCGTCGCCATCGTTGAGCATGGCGTTGCTGGCCATCACGATCAGTTCGGAGGCACCGTTGCCCAGGTAGATGTCATCGAGCGTCACGCCCTTGACGCCCTGCTGCTGGGTATAGTGCATCACGGCCTTGCGCGCCGCGAAAATCCCCTTGCTGTCGGAGTAACCGGCCGAGTTCGGCAGATTGCGGATCATGTCCTGCTGGATCTCCTCCGGCGAGTCGAAACCGAACACCGCCAGGTTGCCGATGTTGAGCTTGATGATCTTGTGCCCCTCTTCTTCCATCCGGTGCGCACACTCCAGGATGGGACCACGAATGTCGTAACAGACGTTGTCGAGCTTGGCGGATTTGCGAATGGTCTTCATGGTCACTCCAAGTGGGTCGCACGCGGGCAGCAAACCTATAATTTGACCACAGTTCCGCCAGTACACCGCCCATGAAACTCCAGCCAGACAAATCATCCGCGCCAACCATCACGGGCTACGGACCAGGATGGATTGCGGTGGACGGCGAGCGCATCACCACCAGTACGGTCATCAGCTCCGCCGGCCTGCGCCAGGCGTGGAATTGCCCCGCGTTCGCCGACCTCACCGCACAGCATTTCGCACTGCTGGCCGGCATCGACGCCGAACTGGTGGTCTTCGGCAGCGGCGATCGGATACGCTTTCCCAAGCCGGAATGGCTGGCCCCGTTGATGGCCCGGCGCATCGGCCTCGAAACCATGGACACCCGTGCGGCCTGCCGGACCTACAACATTCTTGCGGGCGAAGGACGCCTGGTGGTGGCCGCATTTCTGATCGAAGGCGGCCTGCAATAAGGCGGTTTCGCGGTCCTTTTGCGGCTAAAATAGCGGGTTGCGGTCGGTGCCGGTTCCTTGCCCCAGAGGCATGGTCTGCATCAGCCAGACCCTGACACATTCTGCACGCGAGACTCAAGAAACTTATGGCGATCGTTGTCAACAAACCCCTCCCCGAATTTGAAGCCAATGCCACCAGCGGTGTCAAGGTGTCCAACACGACACACCTCGGCAAGACCATGGTGCTGTATTTCTACCCCAAGGACAACACGCCGGGTTGCACCACCGAAGCCATGCAGTTCCGCGACAAGTACAAGGATTTCGTGAAGGCTGGCGCAGCGGTATTCGGCGTCTCGCGCGACAACATGAAGTCCCACGAAGACTTCAAGCTCAAGCTGGAGTTGCCGTTCGAACTGATCGCCGACACCGAAGAGAAGATGTGCCACATGTTCGGCGTGGTCAAGAACAAGATCATGTACGGCAAGAAGGTCAAGGGCATCGAGCGCAGCACTTTCCTGATCGGTGCCGACGGCCTGCTCAAGGAGGAATGGCGCGGGCTCAAGGTACCAGGCCATGTGGACGACGTTCTCAAGGCAGTCAAGGTGCTGAAAAAGGGCGCTTGATCAGCCTTCCAGGAGGGTCATGTTGCTCATGCATAATGGGCTCCATGGTGCTGACCCCGGCCTACGATCCTCCCCCCAGAGCCGCCTTGGTCCAAGGCGGCTTTTTTGTTTCCATGGCGCCCGCCGCGCGGCATCCGGACAGCACCCCCACCTTTCTCTTGTGAGAGCCCCCCGGAACATGCCCCTGCCCCCTGCCCCCACCAACCGCGCCGCCCTCCTGAGTGTGGATTCCTACGAGGCGCCAGCACAGGTCGCCTTGAAACCCAGGAAACGACCGGCGCAATCCTCGATGGATTCGCCGCTCGCGCCTCGGCTGGGCGTGCTGGAACAGGCCGCGGCAAGCCACGCACCTGCCGGCCGGTCCGCATCGCCCGACGCACGCGCGCACCCGGTGATCGAGCTGGCCAGCGTCAAGGCCCGGGACCGTGCTGCACCCGCCAATGTGAGCCTGGTTGGCGACGACGCGCCGGCCAAGTCGAGAAGGCGCAAGCCCGCCGGGCCAGCCAAATTGTTCGTGCTGGACACCAACGTGCTGCTGCACGATCCGATGTGCCTGTACCGGTTCGAGGAGCACGACATCTTCCTGCCGATGATTGTTCTGGAGGAACTCGACGGCCACAAGAAGGGGATGACCGAAGTCGCCCGCAATGCGCGCCAGACCAGCCGCTCTCTCGACGCGCTGGCGGCCAGCAGCGGCGCGGATATCGGCAATGGCCTGCGGCTGGATGCGACGGGCCACCGCGATGCCAGGGGCAAGCTGTTCTTCCAGACGCAGGCGCTCGGGTATTCGCTGCCGGCGAGCCTGCCGCAGGGCAAGGCGGACAACCAGATACTGGGTGTGGTCGAGTCGCTGCGCCAGCAACACGCCGGAGCCAAGAACGGCGCCAGCGACCGGGAGGTGGTGCTGGTGTCCAAGGACATCAACATGCGGGTCAAGGCGCGCGCGCTGGGACTTGCCACCGACGACTACCAGAACGACAAGACCCTCGACGACGGTGACCTGCTGTACGCCGGTTCGTTCGCGCTGCCTGGTGATTTCTGGGCCACGCATGGGCAGACCGTCGAAAGCTGGCAGCAGGGTGTGCACACCTTCTACCGGGTCAATGGCCCTGTCGTGCCCAGCCTGCTGATCAACCAGTTCGTGTACTTCGAGTCCCCGGGCGAGCCCAGCCTGTATGCGCGGGTGACCGAGATCCGCGGCAAGACCGCCGTGTTCAAGACGCTGAAGGACTACAACCACCTCAAGAATGCGGTGTGGGGCGTCACCACCCGCAACCGCGAGCAGAACTTCGCGATGAACCTGCTGATGGACCCGGAAGTGGACTTCGTCACGCTGACCGGCACCGCTGGCAGCGGCAAGACCTTGATGGCGCTCGCTGCCGGACTGACGCAGGTGCTGGACGACCGGCGCTACACCGAGATCATCGTGACCCGCGCGACCGTGAGTGTGGGCGAGGACATCGGCTTCCTGCCCGGCACCGAAGAGGAAAAGATGGGGCCGTGGATGGGCGCGCTGGACGACAACCTGGAAGTCCTGGGCAAGACCGACACCAGTGCCGGCGAATGGGGCCGTGCGGCCACCAGCGAGTTGATCCGCAGCCGTATCAAGATCAAGAGCATGAACTTCATGCGCGGGCGCACGTTCCTCAACAAGTACGTCATCATCGACGAGGCACAGAACCTGACGCCAAAACAGATGAAGACGCTGGTGACGCGCGCCGGCCCCGGCACCAAGATCATCTGCATGGGCAATCTGGCCCAGATCGACACCCCGTACCTGACCGAAGGATCTTCCGGCCTCACATTTGCGGTCGACAAGTTCAAGGGCTGGCCGCACGGTGGCCACATCACGCTGGCCCGCGGCGAGCGCTCACGGCTGGCAGATTTCGCGAGCGAAGTGCTGTAGGAAAACAGGGCTGGCCGGCTTGGCGGCGAATGCCGTCCGAGCGGCGGCGCGTCATGTGCCGGCCTTGGTTTGCCGCTGCGCTCGCCGGCACCGTGCGCCGTGCGTCAATAGTCGCCGCTGCCGCCGCTGGCCAGGTTCTCGAATTTGGTGATCGGCTTGAGGAAGGCCAGCTTCACGACACCGGTGGGGCCGTTACGCTGCTTGGCGATGATGACTTCCGCGATCCCGGGTTCCTTGCAGGCGTCCTTGGTGTAGTACTCGTCGCGGTAGATGAACATGATGATGTCGGCATCCTGCTCGATGGCGCCGGACTCCCGCAAGTCGCTCATCATCGGGCGCTTGTCAGGGCGCGTCTCGACGCTGCGGTTGAGCTGTGACAACGCGATCACCGGGCACTTCAGCTCCTTGGCCAGCATCTTCAGGCCCCGCGAGATCTCGCCGAGTTCCGTGGCCCGGTTTTCATCGCCGGACGCCGATCCACTCATGAGTTGCAGGTAGTCGACCACGATCAGTCCGAGTTGCCCGCACTGGCGCGCCAGTCGCCGCGCATTGGCGCGCAGCTCACTGGAGGTGAGGCCGGCGCTTTCATCGATGTGCAGCGAGATGGTGCGCAGCTTTTCGATCGCCTCGGTCAGGCGCGGCCATTCCTCGTCGGTCAGCTTGCCGGTGCGCAGGTGCCCCTGGTCGATGCGGCCGATGGATCCGACGATCCGCACCGCCAGCTGCGCGGCGCCCATTTCCATGGAGAAGACCGCCACCGGCAGCCCCTCCTGCAAGGCCACGTTCTCCGCGATGTTGATGGCAAGCGCGGTCTTTCCCATGGAGGGCCGCGCTGCCAGCACGATCAGGTCCCCGGCCTGAAAGCCGGCCGTCATGCGGTCCAGATCGTAGAAGCCGGTCGGCACACCCGTCACGTCATTGGGGTTGTCGGCCATTTCCTGCACACGGTCGAGCAGGTCGACCACCAGCGTGTCCATGCCCTGGAAACCGCGCTTCATGCGCGAGCCCTGCTCGCCGATGTTGAAGATCTTCTGCTCGGCCTCGTCGACGATCGAGGCCACCGGCCGTCCCTGGGGATTGAAGGCGTTGGTCGCGATCTCGTCGCTGGCGCTGACCAGCTTGCGCAGGATCGATCGCTCGCGCACGATTTCGGCGTAGCGCCGGATATTGCCGGCACTGGGCACATACTGCGCGAGCGAATTCAGGTAGGACAGCCCGCCCACTTCTTCCGCCTTGCCGAGGCTGCGAAGCTGTTCGAACACGGTGATTACGTCGGCCGGACGATTGCCGTTGACCAGGCCGCTGATCGCTTCGAACACCAGGCGATGTTCATACCGGTAAAAATCCGATTCACCGAGCAAGTCGGCCACGCGGTCCCATGCACCGTTGTCCAGCAACAAGCCGCCCAGCACGCTGGATTCGGCTTCGATGGAATGCGGCGGGATGCGCAGTTGCGCCACCTGGCGGTCCTGCCCATAGTCGTCAAGGGCGGAAAGTACAGCAGACATCGTGGGTCCTCGGGAATCGCTTGATGCTACGCGCAGGCAGGCCCAGCGTCGAGTGAAAAGTTGGGTGTAAACGGCGCACAGCCTGTGTGCAAGTTGTGCACAAGGTCAGGATATCGCGCCACAAAAAAGCGAGAGCCACCCGGGCCTGCGCCCTGGTGGCTCGTGTGCGTCCCGCGGCTGGTCAACGCCTTGCGGCAGTTGCCGCCTTTGTCAACGCAAGCGGATCAGGTCGACTCGCCGTAGACCGACACGGTGATATCGACCACTACATCGGTATGCAGAGCGACACTGACCGTGCTGTCGCCGACCAGCTTGATCGGACCGTTGGGCATACGAACCTGGGCCTTGACGACCTTGTAGCCTTGCTTGGTCAGTTCTTCGGCGATGTCGGAATTGGTGACGGAGCCGAACAGCCGGCCGTCGACGCCTGCCTTCTGCGTGAGCTTGCAGACCGAGCCGGCCAGCTTTTCGCCCAGTGCCTGGCATTCCGTCAGCTTGGCCGCGGCCGCTTTTTCGAGTTCGACGCGCTTGGCTTCGAACTCCTGCTTGGCGGACGCCGTCGCCCGACGGGCACGGCCAGATGGGATCAGGAAGTTGCGGGCGTAACCGTCCTTGACCTTGACGATTTCACCGAGGTTACCAAGGTTCACCACCTTGTCGAGCAGAATGATTTGCATGTTGTGGACTCCCTCAGATGCGATGTTGGTCGCTGTACGGCAACATGGCCAGGAAGCGCGCGCGCTTGATGGCGGTGTTGAGCTGGCGCTGGAAAATCGCGCGCGTGCCGGTCAGGCGAGCTGGAATGATCTTGCCGTTTTCGGCAATGAAGTCGCGCAGCGTGTCGATGTCCTTGTAGTCGATTTCCTCGACGCCGGTCACGGTGAAGCGGCAAAAGCGCTTGCGCTTGAACAGCAGGTTCTGGGCGGGGCGCTTGGGGCGCTTGTCCTTGTTGAAACGTTTGGGTGCTGGCATGTCAATGTCCTCTTGTTGGATGGAACCGATGCGCCTTCTGGGGCACGGTGCCGAACTGCGATATGTGCGTCAGTGCTCTGCCGATATGTCCTGGATATGCAGGTAGACCTGTTTGCCATTGCGGGGCGACGCGAGGTGTCCGGTGAACTTCCAGACACTGCCTACCGCCTGCACAGCAAGCCGTTCTGCCAGCGTCCCGAAAGCCTTGGCCTTCATCGAAGCCTTCACCTGTTGCTCCTGCCCTGACACCTGGATGCTCGATGCATGCTCGAGTTTCAGATTCAGCGCCGGGATCCCCGCCGGGGTGTAGCGCAAGCCTTCCAGCTCGGCGATACAGGCGGTCAGAACACAACAGTTGGTGGCCTCGCTCACTCCCGCACAATGGTTTATCGGTCGTTGTTGTTGCCGTGGAATTCGGCCTGTTGCGCCTTGCGGGCGTCTTCACGTTCCACGGTGCGCATCATCGAGGATGGACCGGTGTCGGCTTTCTTGCGCGAGACCGTCAAGTGGCGCAGCACCGCATCATTGAACTTGAAGGCATGTTCGAGTTCGACCATCACCGCCTGATCGGCTTCGATGTTGATGCACAGGTAATGGGCCTTGGCCAGCTTGTTGATCATGTAGATCAACTGGCGGCGACCCCAGTCCTCGACCCGGTGGACCTTGCCACCGCCAGCGGTGATCATGGTCTTGTAACGTTCCAGCATGGCTGGAACCTGCTCGCTCTGATCCGGGTGGATCATGAGGATGATTTCGTAGTGACGCATGCATACTCCTTGTGGTTGACCCGTCGCCGGGTCGGAAAAGCCACCCTCAGCGTCTACATGAGGTGTGGCAAGGCGAAGCCCGCGATTATATGCCACCAAAAGCAGCACAGCCTGACAACTTGCGCAGCCAGGCTTTCCAACAGGGTGTGCGTGCTTGCCGCGCGCGCACCGGCGAACCGGATCAGGATGTCTTCAGGTTCGGATAACGCACGTACTCGACCAGCTGCTCGATCTTGCGGCTAGGGGCGGGCGTCACCATGCTGACCAGCAGGATCACGGCAAAGCCCACCAGCACGCCAAACAAACCTGCGGAGATGGGTTGAATTTCCCACCAGAGCTGGATCGGCGAAGAGATTCCGAAAACGGCGCGCAACCACGGCTGTGTCGTCGCCATGTAGTAGGCCGTCGTGCAAAACCCGGACGTCATTCCCAGGCAAGCGGCGACCCCGGTGGCGCGCTTCCAGTAGATGCCCAGCACAAGGGCCGGGAAGAGTGCCGCCGCAGCGAAGGAAAATGCGGCAGACACCAGGAACACGATGTCTGCGGGCTTCTGTGAAGCAACATAGGCAGCGGTCAACGCCACGACCAACAACAGCATCTTCGACAAAGCCACCCGGCGTGCGGTCGACGCATTGGGGTCGATCATCTTGTAATACATGTCGTGGCTCAGCGCATTGGCGATGACCAACAAGAGACCATCTGCAGTCGACAAGGCGGCAGCCAGGCCACCCGCGGCCACAAGACCCGATATGACGTATGGCAGGCCCGCAATTTCCGGCGTCGCGAGCACCACGATGTCGCCACCAATCGACAGCTCATTGAGTTGCAGCATGCCATCCTTGTTGACGTCGGTGACCGATAGCAACGTGGGATCGACTTTCGCCCACGACGCCACCCAAGCCGGCAGCTGGTCGATCGGCGTGCCAACGACGGCGGTGAATACCTCGTACTTCACCAGGACGGCGAGTGCGGGCGCCGTGACATAGAGAAGAAGGATGAAGAGCAGGGACCAGGCAACCGACTCCCTGGCCTGACTCACGCTGGGTACCGTGTAGTAGCGCATCAGGATGTGGGGCAAGGCGGCTGTGCCTACCATCAGGCAGAAGACCAAGGCCAGGAAGTTCCGTCGCGACACGTCGTAGGCCAGCTGGGCCGCTGCATCGCCTTTCGGGTCACCGGCATGCTGTGCGGCATGCGCCGGCATTCCATTCAGTGGCTTCGCCTTGGTGTCCGCTGCCGCCTTCGCACTTGTCCATACGGACTTGGCCGCCTCGACATTTTTTGGTAGTCCAGACAAGACGCGTTCAGCGGCCGATATCTCAGCGGCGGCACCATTGGCCGTGATCAGTTCGGACACCCTGCGCTGCGCCGCAGCGCGGTCCTGTCCGAGCGCCACTTCGGGGTCCCTGAGTTTGTCCGCCAGCGCGACCGAGCGCAGCCGAAAGACCTCGCGAACCTGCAACTCCAAGGGGTCCGCAGTCAGCTTGTGTTCCAAGCTTGTCACCTTATCCAGCTGCAATCCATACACTGCCTGAGGAACAGGCACGCCAGTCTGTTTGACAGACAACCACACGACCGGGATCATGTATGCAACGATCAAGATGCCGTACTGTGCCACCTGTGTCCAAGTCACGGCACGCATCCCGCCCAGAAAAGAGCAAACCAGCAGTCCGCCAAGTCCAAGAAAGACTCCGAGCTCGAATGGAACTCCCGTCAAGCGGGCAATGATCAGCCCGACACCGTACACCTGTGGCACAACATAGGTGAATGAGCACAAGATCGCGGCAACGATACCGATCAGTCGCGGCACGTGCCCCCCGTAACGGTCCCCGAGAAAATCCGGCACCGTGAATTGACCGAACTTGCGCAGGTAGGGCGCGAGGAACAGCGCAACGAGACAGAAGCCCCCCGTCCAACCCATGACAAACGCCAGCCCGGAGTAACCCGTGAGAAACAGGGTTCCCGCGAGCCCTATGAACGAGGCCGCAGACATCCAGTCCGCGCCGGTCGCCATTCCGTTGTACAGCGCCGGTATCCGCCGTCCGGCCACGTAATACTCGACCGGATCATTGGTGCGACACCAAACGCCGATTGCAGCGTACAGACTGGTCGTCGCAATGAGGAAAGCGATGCCTATCCACTGCCGCGACAAGCCCATCTGCTCAAATATTCCGAGGGCCAGAACGAACACGGTCAGGCCGCCGGCATACCAGGCACAAAGCTTCCGCGCTCTGATCATGTAGGTCTTCTGCGACGTCGAACTACCGATGCCGGAGTCAACCACGCGATGAATGTCCGTCAAGCCTGCCCTCCCCATTTCGACCAACTCAGGATCCATTCTTGACGGCTAGGCCAACTCCCAGCCATGTCGCAAGCCGGAACCGAATGGCAATTCTCAAAGCGTCATCGGCTTGCCAAAAAAAGCCCGGCGACAAGGAGTCGCCGGGCTTGCTGGACAAAAAGGTGCCCGTTTCAGGCACCCGTACACCGTTGAATTCAACTCGCCTTCAAGTTTGGATAACGCACATACTCTACCAATTGCTGGATCTTCAAGCTCGGTGCGGGCGTCACGAGGCTCACCAAGGCGATGACTGCAATACCCACTGGCACACCGAAGAGGCCTGCCGATATCGGCAGGATCCCAAACCACAGGTCGACCGGTGAGGTAACACCGAAAACTCCCCGCAACCATGGCTGGTTCGACACCATGTAGTACACCGTGACACCCAACCCGGCAACCATGCCCAGGGACGCCCCGATCCCGTTCGCGCGTTTCCAGAAGATACCCATCACCAGAGCGGGGAAGAAGGAAGCAGCGGCAAACG
This sequence comes from Rhodoferax sp., assembly GCA_031383745.1. Classification (GTDB taxonomy): domain Bacteria; phylum Pseudomonadota; class Gammaproteobacteria; order Burkholderiales; family Burkholderiaceae_C; genus CAISIP01. The sequence goes on from JANMZX010000117.1 coordinate 17,517, forward strand.
AAAACGCGGCGGATACCAGGAAAAGGATGTCGGCAGGCTTTTGTGCCGCCACATACGCCGCGCACAGTGCGACGACCAGCAGCAGAGCCTTCGATATGGTCACGCGTCGGGCAGTTGACGCGTTGGGGTCGATCATCTTGTAGTACAGATCATGACTCAACGCATTGGCAATCGTCAGCAGCAAGCCATCCGCGGTGGAGAGTGCGGCAGCCAAACCACCCGCAGCCACCAGGCCAGATATCACGTAGGGCAGGCCGCCGATCTCCGGGGTCGCCAGCACCACGATATCGCCGCCGATCGACATTTCATTCAACTGCAGGAGGCCGTCCTTGTTGACATCAACGATCGACAACAAGGTCGGGTCCACCTTGTTCCAGGCCGCGACCCAGGCCGGTAGCTGATCTATTGGCGTGCCGATCAATACGTGGAAGACCTCGAATTTCACCAGGACTGCCAACGCCGGTGCCGTGAAGTACAGCAGGAAGATGAAAAACAACGACCAGGTCACCGAGTCTCGTGCCTCCTTGACGCTGGGCACCGTGTAATAGCGCATCAGAATGTGTGGCAGCGCGGCCGTCCCCACCATCAGACAAAAAATCAGCGCAAGGAAATTCCGACGGGACGTGTCATAGGTCTTCTTGGCCGCAGCATCGCCGTTCGGGTCCCCCGAAAACTGTTGCGCATGCGGCGGCATGCCATTGAGCGGTTTGGACTTGTTGTCGGCACTGGTTTTTGCCGTCGTCCACGCCTTCTTGGCCGCGTCGACATCCTTCGGCAGCGCGGCCAGAGCTTTCTCAGCCGCGGCGATTTCAGCTACCGCACCGTTTGCAGCCTTCAGGTCTGCAACCTTCTTCTCGGCTTCGGTCTTGTCTGCAGCCAGCGCTACGGCTGGGTCCTTGAGTTTGGCTGCCAGGTCCGCAGATCGCTTCTTGAAGATCTCGCGGACCTCGATTTCCTTGGGATCGTTGGTCAGCAGTTTTTCCTTGATTGTTACCTTTTCCAGCTGGTAGCCGTAAATTGCCTGCGGAACAGGAATACTGGTCTGCTTGATCGACAGCCAGACGACTGGAATCAAGTAGGCCACGATCAGGATGATGTACTGCGCCACTTGCGTCCACGTGACCGCCCGCATCCCGCCCAGGAATGAACATACCAAAATGCCGCCCAGACCAAGGAAAATCCCCACCTCAAACGCCACATTCACCATGCGCGCAGTGATCAGGCCCACACCATAGATCTGTGCCACCACATAGGTGAACGAGCACAGGATGGCAGCCACGATGCCGATGAAGCGTGGCAGGTTTCCGCCGTAGCGCTCACCAAGGAAGTCGGGAATCGTGAACTGCCCGAACTTGCGCATGTAGGGAGCAAGAAACAGCGCCACCAGACAGTAGCCACCGGTCCATCCCATGATGAACGCGAGCCCGTCGTAGCCGGCGATGTACAAGCCGCCGGCCATGCCGATGAAGGACGCCGCCGACATCCAGTCAGCGCCGGTCGCCATCCCGTTGTAGAAGGCCGGCACCCGGCGGCCCGCAACGTAATATTCGGCGGCGTCGGTGGTACGACTCATGACGCCAATGCCCGCGTACAGGCCAACCGTAGCGAGCAGGAAGCTCATGCCAATCCACTGGCGCGACATCCCCATCTGTTCAAAAAGGGCGAGGACGGCAAGGAAAAGCAAAAAGCCGCCCGTGTACCACTTGTACACCTTGTTCAGGTTCTGCTTGAAGGCCGCCTTCGAGGCGGCGTTGCTGACACCGGAGCCAACTGAGCCAAACATTCCAGCCATGGTTATTCCTCGCTTTCTTGCACACCGTGCTCAATATCCAGCTTGCCCATGTAGCGGGCATAGAACCAGATGATCACGCAATAGACCACCAGGGAGCCCTGCGCACCCATCCAGAAGCTGAAAGGCCAGCCGAAAAAATTAAAACTCAATTCGCGTGCGTAATAACTGACGACAAACGTCACGACGAACCAGATCACAAGAAGGATTCCCGTGATGTTGAGGTTCTTGCGCCAATATCGGCGGTGGGTCTCTGTCAACTCCATGGCATCTGCCTCCAACTAATGCGCCCTTGCGGGCATATCACGATCACCACTTGTCTCCTGAAGCGTGGCCTGCAAGCCGGATCGTGTCTCGTCAGGGGGCCGCTTCGTGGATCACGAACCCTGCGCTGCGCGCAGGCCGGTTTCGCGTTCCAGTTGGGCGGCCACCTTGGGCTCGAACCCCTTGAGATGGCGAATGATCCTCACCGCCTCATCGGGTTGTTGCCGGTCTACATGAACCCGCGCCAGCTGGTACCAGCCGAACGGGCTCATGGGTTGCAGTTCTGTGTTTGTCTTCAAGGCGTCCACCGCTTCGTCAAAGCGCCGCTGTCGGATCAGGACCAGGGCGAGCCCATACCACGCACGGTCCATCTTGGGTTCGGCGGCCAGCGCGCGGCGAAATGCGGGCTCCGCTTCGTCGTGCCGGCCCATATCGTCGAGCATGTAGCCCAGGTTGAACCAGCTCGCAGATTGATCGGGATGCAGTCGCGTGATCTCGCCAAGAGCGTCTATGGCTCCGTGCTTGTCGCCGAGTTCACCCAGCAAATGCGCGCGACTGGCCATCACGTACCGGTTCGAAGGAGCCAGCCGGCGCATGGCGTCGAACCGAGCCAGCGCGGCGCGCTTCTGACCAAACACCAACAGGGTGACCGCCTGCAACTTGAGAAAAAGGTAGTTGAGCGGCTGCTTCATTTGCACAAGGCCACGCCGATTTGCAGACAGGTCTGAATCTTCAGGATCGTGACACCCAGCCACACAAACGCCAGCAGCAGAAACGCCACCAGCGGCAGATGGCGCTCTACGACGAACTTGGGGGACACCAAGCGGGCCACCGACACAAAGGGACGGCCCAGGATCTGGAGGATCTGGTAAAAAAGGTTCTTGTCGCGCTTTGCGCCCGCCAGCAGGCCCAGCAGCCATTGCCCCAGCAAGGCCATCAGGGCGATTTCGGCGATCAGTTTGACGGTGGATACCAGGAGCAGCATGGGGTTCGGACTTGTGTTGCCCCATTCTGTTTTGCAGCCTTACCTGTTTCTTACAGAACCGTCAGTTTGGCCCGCATCCTAGGGAAGACCCAAATAGGGTTTTCCCTCGATGCAAGTCCATTTAGCGCGCAAGCCTGCGCCAGGTGTCGATCACGGAGTCGGGATTCAGCGAAATGGAACTGATCCCCTGCGTCACCAGCCATTCGGCAAAATCCGGATGGTCGCTGGGGCCCTGGCCACATATACCGACGTACTTGTCCTGCGCCTTGCACGCCGAGATCGCCAGGCTGATCAACGCCTTCACCGCCGGATCGCGTTCGTCGAAATCGGCCGCCAGCAACTCCAGCCCGGAGTCACGGTCCAGCCCCAGCGTAAGTTGGGTCAGATCGTTCGATCCGATGGAAAAACCGTCGAAGTACTGGAGGAACTCGCCCGCCAGGATGGCATTGCTGGGAATCTCGCACATCATGACCAACTTGAGCCCGTCATCGGCACCGGGGCTGCCGCCTTCACCACGGCGCAGTCCGTGCGCCGCCAGCAGCCCGGTCACCTTGCGGGCCTGCTCCAGTGTGCGGACAAACGGCACCATGACCTGCACATTGGTAAGTCCCATGTCGCGCCGCACGCGCAGCAGGGCTTCGCACTCCATGGCAAACGCCTCGCCGAATTCGACGCTGATGTAGCGCGCGGCACCGCGAAAACCCAGCATCGGATTTTCTTCCTCTGGTTCGTAGCGGCTGCCGCCGATCAGCTTGCGGTACTCGTTGCTCTTGAAATCCGACAGCCGCACGATCACCGGCTTGGGCCAGAATGCGGCCGCGATGGTCGCCACGCCCTCTGCCACCCTGTCCACATAGAAGCCGCGTGGCGATGCGTGCCCCCGGGCCACCGACTCGACCGCCTTTTTCAAATCGGCATCCACGTTGGGGTAGTCGAGGATGGCCTTGGGATGCACGCCGATGTTGTTGTTGATGATGAACTCCAGCCGGGCCAGGCCCACACCGGAATTGGGCAACTGGCAGAAGTCGAACGCCAGCTGCGGGTTGCCCACGTTCATCATGATCTTCACCGGCACCTGCGGCATGGCGCCGCGCTCGACCTCCTGCACTTCGGTCTCCAGCAGCCCGTCGTAGACGAAACCGGTGTCACCTTCTGCACAGCTCACCGTCACCAGCATGCCGTCCTTCAGCAGCGCGGTGGCGTCACCGCAGCCCACCACTGCCGGAATGCCCAGTTCACGCGCAATGATGGCCGCGTGGCAGGTTCGGCCGCCCCGGTTGGTCACGATGGCTGCGGCGCGCTTCATGACCGGCTCCCAGTTCGGGTCGGTCATGTCGGTCACCAGGATGTCGCCAGCCTGCACCTTGTCCATCTCGCGTATGTGGTGTACCAGCCGCACCGGGCCGGTTCCGATCTTCTGTCCGATGGCACGCCCTTCGACGAGGACCGTGCCGCGCCCCTTGAGCTTGTAGCGGTACTCTGCCTTGCCGGCACTCTGGCTCTTGACCGTTTCGGGGCGCGCCTGCAGGATGTACAACTGGCCGTCCAGGCCATCCTTGCCCCATTCGATATCCATCGCGCGGCCGTAATGCTGCTCGATGACCAATGCGTACCGAGCCAGTTGCTCGACGTCGGCATCGCTCAGCGAGTACCGGTTGCGCAATTCGGTGGGAACGTCGGTCGTCTTGACCAGTTTTCCGCCCGACGATTTTTCCTGCGCCGTCGTGAACTGCATCTGGATCAGCTTGGACCCCAGGCTGCGACGGATGATCCCGCGCTTGCCCGCGCGCAGCATGGGCTTGTGGACGTAGAACTCGTCCGGATTGACCGCGCCCTGCACCACAGTCTCGCCCAGCCCGTAACTGGACGTGATGAACACCACATCCTCGAACCCGGACTCGGTGTCGATCGTGAACATCACGCCTGCCGCACCCAGGTCCGAACGCACCATGCGCTGCACCCCCGCACTCAGCGCCACATGTTCATGGGCGAAGCCCTTGTGGACCCGGTAACTGATCGCACGGTCGTTGTACAGCGAAGCGAACACCTCGCGCATCTTGTGCAGGATCTCGTCGATGCCCTGCACGTTCAGGAAGGTTTCCTGCTGCCCGGCAAACGATGCGTCGGGCAGGTCCTCCGCGGTGGCCGAGGAGCGCACTGCAAAACTGGCATCCGGCGCACTGGCCACGAGCGTGCTGAACGCCGACCGGATAGCCTGCTCCAGGTCGCGGGGGAACGGTTGCGCCTCGACCATGCCGCGAATCTCGGCACCGGCGACAGCCAGGGCCCGCACGTCGTCGGTATCCAGGCCCGCCAGCCGGTTCCTGATGCGATCGCCCAATCCGTCGAACTGGAGGAACTCGCGAAACGCGTGGGCGGTGGTGGCGAAGCCGGTGGGCACCTTGACTCCCGTCGGCAGGTGCGAAATCATCTCGCCGAGGCTGGCATTCTTTCCGCCGACCGCCTCAACGTCGGTCATTCTCAGGTTTTCAAACGGAACGACCAGGGCGGTCGGCTCGAACAGTGCAGACATGGGATAACTCCGGAGGTGGAAAAAATCGGGGTCGCCCACCGGGCACTGCGCGACAAGCAGCGGGCGGGCCCGCTGCGGGCGCGGCAACCATGGGCTTGGCGGGGAAGCTGGGCGCGCTGCATGAACGGGATGGTCGAGAAAGCGGGACGATTGCATTCATTGTAGAGTGGGACCCCTGCCACATCGGCACGAAACCACGACAGCGCCCATCCCCACAGCATCCCCGCTCCATGCCCAATCGAACAGTCTTCTTCATATCGGACGGCACCGGCATCACCGCCGAGACTTTCGGAAACGCAATCCTGGCGCAGTTCGAGATGAAGGCCCGCCATGTGCGGCTTCCCTTCACGGACACCGCCGACAAGGCGCACCAGGCGGTGCGCCAGATCAACCACACCGGCGTGGTTGATGGCAAGAAACCCATCGTGTTCACCACCCTGGTGAACATGGAAATACTCGACATCATCCAGAAGGGCTGCCAGGGCATGTTGCTGGACATGTTCGGCACGTTCGTTCATCCCCTCGAGAACGAACTGCAGATCAAGTCCAACCACCGCGTGGGCCGGTTCAGCGATGCGAGCAAGAGCAAGGAATACCAGGAGCGCATCGAGGCGATCAACTTCTCGCTGGCCCATGACGATGGCCAATCGAACCGCGACCTGGAGCACTCCGATGTGATCCTGGTCGGCGTGAGTCGCAGCGGCAAGACGCCCACGTCGCTGTACCTCGCCATGCAGTATGGCCTCAAGGCCTCCAACTACCCGCTGATACCGGAGGACTTCGACCGCCAGCAGTTGCCAACCGCCCTGATGCCGCACCGCAGCAAGTTGTTCGGGTTGACCATCAGCCCCGATCGCCTGCGCGAGATCCGCAATGAACGGCGGCCCGATTCGCGTTATGCCTCGCTGGAAAACTGCCGCCACGAAATCGCGCAGGCCGAGGCGATGATGCGCCGCAGCGGCATCCGGTGGTTGTCCACCACGACCAAGTCCATCGAGGAAATCGCCACCACGATCCTGCAGGAGATCCGACCCGAGCGTTTGTCTTACTGACCAGACCGCGCCGCGACTGTCGCGCAGCCGGCATCAGCCTCGGCGCGGCCCGCCCACGCAGGCTGCGCCTGGGCTACAGCCCGAGTGCGGCGATGCCGACCTTGGCGATCTGCGCATCCTCGTGCGACTTCACGCCGCTGACGCCAATGGCGCCCAGACATTCGCCGTCCTGCATGATCGGGACGCCCCCCTCGAGCATGCCTTCGAGCAGCGGCGCGCTCAGGAACGACTGCCGCCCACTGTTGATCATGTCTTCATAGACCTTGCTCTCGCGCCGTCCCAGCGCTGCGGTACGCGCCTTGGCCGGCGCGATCGCGCTGGAAACAGGCGCCGCACCGTCGAGCCGCTGGAAGTGCAGCAGATGGCCCCCGTCATCCACGATGGCGATGGACACCGCCCAGCCGTTGCGGGCCGCCTCTGACTCGGCGGCAATGGCCATTTTGCGAACGTCGTCGAATTGAAGCTGGGGTTTGGTTTTCATGGCAAAAAATGGGTTCGGAAAGGATGGCAAGGTGCACACTCGAGAAGCATAACCGGTAGCCGAGTGGCCGACGGCGCCATGCGTTCCGACAAATCCCTGCAACTTGCCGGCGATTGGCAGGATCAAGGGGTTCGACGGCACTTGATTTCCCCTAGAATCCGCCCATCTGCCATTCCATGGTAGTTTCACAGGAGAAGACAGCATGAACGATCGTGTACAGACAATCAACCAGGGTTCCGACCTTGGTTATGGCGTATCGACTGCACAGCGCAACAAGGTCTTGCGCAACACCTACTGGTTGCTGGCCCTTAGCCTGTTGCCCACTGTGCTGGGCGCCTGGGTCGGTGTGAGCACCGGCATCACCGCGTCGCTTGGCGGTGGGCTCGGGCTGATGGTGTTCCTGGGCGGTGCATTCGGCTTCATGTTCGCGATCGAGAAGACCAAGAATTCCGCGGCCGGCGTGCCGGTCTTGCTGGCATTCACCTTCTTCATGGGCCTGATGCTGTCGCGACTGGTCGCCATGGTGTTGGGGTTCAAGAACGGGCCAGACCTGATCATGATGGCATTTGGCGGCACTGCGGGCGTTTTCTTCCTGATGGCCAGCCTGTCCACGGTCATCAAGCGCGACTTGACCGGCATGGGCAAGTGGCTCACGGTCGGCGCCGTGGTGTTGCTGGTGGCGGGGATCATCAACGTGTTCGTGGGATCATCGGCCGGCATGTTGGCCATGTCGGTTCTGGCCATCCTGATCTTCAGCGGATTCATGCTGTTCGACCTCAAGCGCATCGTGGACGGTGGTGAAACCAATTACATCAGCGCCACCTTGTCGCTGTACCTGAGCATCTACAACGTATTCCAGAGCCTGTTGATGCTGCTGGGCATTGGTGGTGGCAGCAATGACTGACGTAGCCGAGCGCGACTGACCCGCCAGAAAGACCCCGCGAGGGGTCTTTTTTGTTGGCATTCCAGCCATTGAAGCCTACAGGCGCTGGGTATTCCTGCCGATACAAGTCATAGCCCATCCAGCGTACCCGATGAACTTCCGCCCCCTGCTCCTCGCCGTCGCCCTGCTGCTCGCGGCGTGCGACATTCCCGGGTTGGGACCAGACCCCCGGGTGGCGCAGCGCGAGGCTGACGGCAAGGCCATCGGTGCGGCCTGCCGCCACGCATTGCGAGGTATAGAGGACTGCTACGCGCTGAATGAAAAGGCGTTGAAGACGGCCGTGTTCGAGGGCTGGAAAGAGATGGACCAGTACATGCGCGAGAACAAGATCGAGGGCGTTGCACCGAAGGCGGTCAAGCCCCCTGTGCCAGAGGAGGAAGTGATCGTCTCCGACAAGTCGGCCAAACCAGCCGCCAAGGGCAAGGCGCCTGCAAAGGCAGCGCCGGCACATTGAGCCGAAGCGGGTCAGTCGATCCGTTCGAACACCGCGATGCTCTCGACATGCGCCGTGTGCGGGAACATGTTGATCACGCCGGCGAACGAGCATCTGTAGCCCGCCTGATGGACCAGCAGACCGGCATCGCGCGACAGCGTGGCCGGATTGCAGCTGACGTACACGATGCGCGATGGCGCGCTCCAGCCCACCGGCGCACCAGCGCCGTCGACAGGACGGCGCAGGTCGGCAAGCGCCTTCACCAGTGCAAATGCGCCTTCGCGCGGCGGGTCAAGCAACCAGCGATGGGCCACGCCATCGAGCGCCAGTTGCTCGGCCGTCATCTCGAACAGGTTGCGAACGAGGAACGCGGTTTGTCCGAGCGGGCTGCCGGTACGCCCCATCCGCGCCTTTTCGGCATTTTCTCGCGCCCGCGCAACCAGCGGCTTGCTGCCCTCCACACCGACCACCTCGCGCGCCAGCGTCGCCAACGGCAACGTAAAGTTGCCAAGCCCACAAAACCAGTCGATCACGCGCTCATCGCTGCGTACGCCCAAAAGGCGCAAGGCATACCCTACCAGCACCTGGTTGACCTGCGGGTTCACCTGGGTGAAGTCGGTCGGCTTGAATGGCATCAGGATGCCGAACTCCGGCAGTGCGTAGGCCAGAGGTGTGGCCAGTTCGTCCAGCAGATGCACCGTGTCGGGCCCCTGGGGTTGCAACCACCACTGAACTTCGCTATGGCGCCCATGAAACGGTCTGGAATGCTCGCTCGCAAAAGCCCGCAGACGCTGCAGGTCGGCGGCGCTGAGCGGCTCCAGATGCCGCAACACCAGCGCCAGCACCTCGCCGCCCGACGCTTCTCCTACCGCCAATTCGATCTGGGGGCAGGTTTCGCGGGCATCCATCGCAAACACCAGCGCACGCAATGGCACGAGCAGCGCGCTCATGGACTGCGGCAGCACCGCACACTGCCGCATGTCGGCGACGAAACTGCTCTTGCGCTCATGGAAGCCCACGAGCACCTCGCCCTTCTTGCGGACAAACCGCACCGACAGGCGTGCGCGATAACGATAACCCCAGTCGGGCCCCTGGATCGGTCGCAGGATGTTCTCTGGGCGTACCTTGCCCAGGTGCCACAAGTTGTCTTCGAGAACCCGCTGCTTCACGGCCACCTGGCCGGCGGCGTGCATGTGTTGCATCTTGCAGCCGCCGCAGGCGCCTTCATGCAATCCGAAATGCGGGCACTGCGCCTGCACACGCTGGGCCGACGCACGGTGCACAGCCGTGACCGTCGCTTTCTCGAAGCTGGCTTTGCGGCGCGTGAGCTTGACGCTGACCCGCTCGAACGGCAACGCCCCCTCGATGAACACCACCTTGCCGTCGCTCCGGTGCGCAATTCCCTGCGCATCGATGTCCAGCGACTCGACCAGCAACTGTTCGTCCGGGTCGGGCGTCATGGGTTCAGAACCCTGCGTCATCCGCCCTGCCTCCTGGGCAAGCACCCGCACGTTACGGCAGTCATGGGGAAACAGATCCGCGGTCAGCGTGCGGGAAGGTACTTGGCCGGATCGACCGGCTTGCCCTGACGGCGCACCTCGAAATGCAGCTTGACACGGTCCGCGTCACTGTTGCCCATTTCTGCGATCTTCTGTCCACGCCGCACGGTCTGGTCTTCCTTCACCAGCAGGACCTGGTTGTGGGCGTAGGCGGTCAGGTAGGTATTGTTGTGCTTGAGAATGATCAGGTTGCCATACCCGCGCAGGCTGGCCCCGACATACACGACCCGCCCGTCCGCGGCGGCCAGCACAGGTTCGCCTGCTGCTCCCGAAATGTCGAGGCCCTTGTTCTTCACCTCGTCAAAACCGTTGATCACGCTGCCACGCGCCGGCCACATCCAGGCAAGATCTTCGTCGGACGCTTGCGACGCGGGGGGCGCCGCCGCTGGCGATTGGGACGCGGCAGGTGCCGCCGCGACTGGCGCTGCGTTGCCCGGGGCAGCGCTCGCACCCTGTGCCGGCGCCACCGGCGTGCCAGCGACGGTCGAGTTGGTGACTGGCCGCGCCAGCACCGGCGCGGCGGCCACCACGGTGGCGCCAACCGGCGGGACCACGCGCAATGTCTGCCCCACCTCGATCAGGTTGGGATTTTCCAGGCCGTTCCAGCGCGCCAGGTCCTTCCAGTTCTGACCGGTATCGAGCCCGATGCGTATCAGGGTATCGCCTGGCTTGACCGTGTAATAACCCGGTTTGCCGGCGTTTTCCGTTCCGACCGCCGGCTTCTGGGATGGCCCCGGCGTCTCGGCAGGTGGCGGCAAGGAGCCGGTGGCTGTGCCGCGGTCCTCGACCGGCGCGCGATTGACCACCTTGGTGCCGCAACCCGACAGCACCATGGCAAGCCCCAACACGAGCGTGAGCACTTTCCCTCGACCGGACACTGACAGCATTCGAACTCCCTTCACGCGACCCCCGATTTTAGGGGGACAAAATACACCGCTTCAAACACCGTCTTGCGCAGCCCTTGCGCGGATTTGTCAATCACAACGAGCGCTTGTGAGGCGGCGGTGCCCGGGCCCACGGCCACCGGCGCCACGATTCTTCCGCCTACCGCCAGTTGGTCGGTCCAGGCCATCGGGATCGCCTCGCCGCCAGCGGCGGCGATGATGCCGCCATAGGGCGCCCCCTTCACGAAGCCCGCCATTCCGTCACCGAACAGCAGGTGAAGGTTGGGAAGCCGCAAGGCGCGCAGATTGTCCCGCGCCTTGTCGTGCAAGCCGCGCAGGCGCTCGATGCTGTACACCTCCTGCGCCAGCAGGCTCAGCACGGCCGCCTGGTAACCGCAACCGGTGCCAACCTCCAGAACCCGTCCGAGGCGTCCTTCGCGGCCATCGAGCAGCAGTTCCAGCATCCGAGCCACCACGCCCGGCTTGGAGATCGTCTGGCCCAGCCCGATCGGCAGGCTGGTGTCTTCATAGGCCTGGCCTTGCAACGCGGTATCCACGAAGCGGTGCCGCTCCACGGTTTCCAGTGCATGGCGAACCTGCCTGTCGCGCAATCCAAGTGTGACGAGTTTGGCCACCATGCTCTTGCGGGCCGAGTCGAAAGCCGTCGAGCCCGTTGCTTGGTGCATGGCCGGCCGGGGTGCTGCGGGCCCAACCGACGGCCGCCGCCCCGCAGGGGCCGTCCTGGCGCTGTCCAGCCGGGCTGGAAAGGACGGCCTGGGTTTCATGCCTGGGTGAGCGGCCAAGGGCGCAGCATGGTCGCCACCGTTTGCGACCAGTAGCCCAGGCCACCATGGTCCGACAGGTCGGTCTTGAGCGGTGTCAGCGCCATATGGCCCTGGATCGTGGCATGGAAATCGGTGCCGTCGGCGTCGTCCTTGATCGCGCCGGCATCACCAATCCAGTACATGGTTTCGCCGCGTGGACTCATCTGGGTGATGACCTTCTCCGCAGCGTGACGCCTGCCGAGACGGCACACCTTCATTGGCTTTATCTGCTCCAGAGGCAGGTTCGGGATATTCACGTTCAAGAGCCACGGACTGGCGCCCACCAGCTGGTGGTGCTGCATCTGCAGCACCAGATCGCGCGCCTTGGCGGCGGCGGCATCGAGATGTTGCCAGCCCTTCAGGACCTGCGAAAACGCGATGGCCGGCACACCAAACAGATAGCCCTCCATGGCCGCGCCGACAGTGCCGGAATAGATGGTGTCATCGCCCATGTTCGCGCCGTTGTTGATGCCCGATACAACCAGATCCGGCCGGTAACCGAGCAGGCCTGTCAACGCGATGTGCACACAGTCGGCGGGTGTGCCATTGACGTAGCGAAACCCGTTGGCCGCGCGCGTGACATACAGCGGCGAGTGCAGGGTCAGGGCGTTGGACTTGGCGCTGTTGTTGAGCTCCGGCGCGACGACTTCCACGTCCGCCACATCCTTCAGTGCGTCATACAGCGCCACGATTCCTGGCGCCTGGTATCCGTCGTCGTTCGAAATGAGAATCTTCATTTTGGCACCACAGTGATGGACGATTGTAGGTGGGGCATCCTGCGCGTCGTCGCTGCCGGGACAAATACTGCCCCCCCACGGCACGTATCATCGCCCTGTCAACCCAGGAGACTCCCGATGCATGCATGGCTATGTGAAAACCCGATTGGCGTGGACGCGCTGACATGGAAAGAAATTCCAACCCCTGCGCCTGGCGCTGGAGAAGTGCTGGTCGAGATCAAGGCCGCGAGCCTGAACTTTCCCGACCTGCTGATCGTGCAAAACAAATACCAGATGAAGCCGGCGCTGCCATTCGTTCCCGGCTCGGAGTTCTCAGGGGTGGTGCAGGCAGTTGGCGAGGGCGTTCGGCACCTGCAGGTCGGTCAGCGCGTTGCCTGCCTGTCCGGTACTGGCGGCTTCGGCACCCACACGGTGGTGGCAGCCAAGATCTGCGTGCCGCTACCCGACACGTTCGCGCTGGTGGATGCTGCGGCATTCATCATGACCTACGCAACCTCGCACCACGCGCTGGTCGACCGGGCACAACTCCGAGCCGGAGAAACCGTGCTGGTGCTGGGCGCGGCTGGCGGCGTTGGAACCGCAGCGATCCAGATCGCAAAGGCGGTGGGAGCGCGCGTCATCGCTGCCGCGTCGACCGATGACAAGTGTGCGTTGTGCAAGAACCTGGGAGCCGACGACAGCATCAACTACAGCACCCAGAACCTGCGTGAAACACTCAAGACCATGACCGCCGGCAAAGGCCCGGACGTGGTCTACGACCCGGTGGGCGGCGACTTCGCCGAGCCGGCATTTCGTTCCATCGCCTGGCGCGGGAGGTACCTCGTGGTGGGGTTTGCGGCCGGGCCGATCCCCTCCTTGCCGCTGAACCTCGCCCTGCTGAAAGGTGCGTCGATCGTAGGCGTCTTCTGGGGAGACTATGCACGCCGTGAGCCGCAGTCCAACGCCGCCATGATGGCCGAACTCGCACAATGGTACGCGGCCGGAAAGATCAAACCCGTGATCGACAGCACCATGCCGATGGCTGACCTCAAGGCAGCCTACGTGCACATGGGGTCACGCGGCGTCAAAGGCAAACTGGTGATGGTGAACTGAACGAGCATTTGTCCGTCGACACAGGGACGCTCTCAGTGGTCGCGGTCCTTGGGCAATTCGGGCAGGCCCATCAAAAGCGTCGCGGGTTGTGTCTCGTCGTCACGCTCCGTCTTGCCCTGAACCGCATCGGACCACAGCGCCCAGACCGAGTCGGAGTCCTTCTCGATCACGTCAGGTAGCGGCAGTGCATCGCCTGCAATATAGGTATCCCGCGGAAGTGGGGCTGCCGGTGGAAGAGGCCTGGTTGGCGGTTTGGAACGAATAACCATCACCGGTTCATCCTAAAAAAGATAGATTGCACAACGGGGCTGGCGCCGGATCCGAAAAATCGCCAGCGCCAGCAGAGGCTTCAGGGAAAGAGTTTTGCACAATATCCGCAGTTGTGCTGCCCGGCGCACTGAAATGACACATTTCGTGACCAATCACCGCCTCCGCACCACTTGCGAAACATCAAGCTGCCAAAGGCCCGCGCATGCCGGCCACCAAGAAAAAACCCCGCTATCTTCTGGATAGCAGGGTTTCCTTTGCTGACTTGGGGTGGCTGATGGGGCTCGAACCCACGACAACAGGAATCACAATCCTGGACTCTACCAACTGAGCTACAGCCACCGTAGAAATCTGATTATATCGCTGCCTTCACGTCAATTGCCGGCACCGACCGCATTCGGCGACGGCATCGGCACCTGCGCCACCTCGACTTTGGCCTTGTAGCGCTCCTTGAGCACACCGTAATAGGCCTGATTTTCGGCCGAGGC
>JANMZX010000163.1:0-6012 GCA_031383745.1 Rhodoferax sp.
GGCGTGCAGACGGTCACCTCGGCGCGCGCCGGCCGCGTCGAAATGGTCGGGGCAGACCAGTTCCTGAAGCTCTCGCGCGGCCAACGGCTCGAAACCGCCATCGACAACAGTTCGATCAAGATCAGCGAGTTCGAGGAGTACGGCGTGCTGATCAACGAAAAGGCCAAGGAAATCGAACGCGCCATACCGCCGCGTGTCCTGTCCACCCAGGCGCTGATCGCCGGGCGCACAGCGCCGTATCTGGGCGAGTTGTCGTGGCGGCTCGGGCTCGCATTCGCCGCGGTCAATTTCGTGCTGATCGGGCTGGTGGTGTCCAGTGCCAACCCGCGCGTGGGTCGCAACATCAATCTGTTCTTTTCCCTGTTCACCTTCATCGTCTACTACAACCTCGTCAACCTCGGCTCCAGCCGCATCGCTGGCGGAACCTACGACTTCTGGCGGTATATGGTCGTGCTGCACGGCGGCGTGTTCCTGGTCGCGCTTCTGGTGCTGGTCAAGATGCACTGGAACTGGACCTTTGCCGCAGCCGTCCGCCGGCGTCGCAGGCTCGCATCGACCAGGGCCGCCACGCCATGAAGACCGTCAGCCGCATGATCCAGGGCGAGGTGCTCAAGGCCGTCGCGTTCGTCACGGTCGCGTTCCTGGCGCTGTTTGCCTTCATCGACTTCGTCGACGAACTGCGCTGGGTGGACAGCGCCAATCCCCAGGGCTACCAGCTGCGGCACGCGGTGGCGTTCGTGGCCACGCTGTCGGCCAGCACGCTGTACGACCTGATCCCGATCACGGTGCTGATCGGCTCGGTATTCGTGATGGCGCGCCTGGCGCAGAACTCCGAATTCACGGTGCTGCGCACCAGCGGCCTGAGTCCCGGCCGGGCACTGCGCATCATGCTGGGCCTGGGGCTGGTATTCACCCTGCTCACCTTCACCGTGGGCGACTTCATCGCCCCGGCAGCCGATCGGGCCGGGCAACTGCTGCGGGCCAAGTACCTGCGTCAAGTCACCCTCGGTCAGACCGGTGCATGGCTGCGGGACAAGCAGGCCGACAACTCGTATGCGGTGAATGTCGGTGTCCTGCAGTCCGACGGCACCATGCGCAGGGTGCGGATCATCGAGTTCGATGCGCAGGGGCGCCTGACATCGATCAACGAAGCCGGGAGCGGCGTCTTCGCGAAGGACGACTCCTGGACATTGAAAGACGTGACCCGCACCGAATTCAACCTCGACCCGGCCAACCTCAGCCGCGCCGTGCGCGGCAAGCTGCCCGAACTGCGCTGGCCCACCTCGCTCACCGGCGAAATGGTCACCGTGGCGCTGTTGCGGCCCGAGCGCATGCCCACCATCGACCTGTTCCAGTTCATGCGGCACCTGGACGCCAACGGGCAATCGTCGCAACGCTACGAAATCGAGTTCTGGCGCAAGGTGTTCTACCCCTTGAGCTGCCTGGTGATGGCGGTGCTGGCACTGCCCTTTGCCTACCTGCATTTCCGGACCCGCGGGATATCTTCCTTCGTGTTCATCGGCGTGATGACCGGCATCAGCTTCTTCCTGCTCAACGACCTGTTCGGCTACTTCGGCAATCTGCGCAACTGGTGGCCCTGGCTGACCGCGGCGGCGCCGGGGCTGCTGTATTCGTTGTTGTCGTTGTCTGCGTTCGGCTGGCTGGTGCTGCGACGATGAGCACCACAAGACGCGCCGTTGTCCTGTTTGCCCACGGGTCGCGAGATCCCCTGTGGAGCCGCCCGATCGAGGCCGTGGCCGCGCGCATGCGCGAGCGCGAGCCCGACGTGCCGGTGCGCTGCGCGTACCTCGAACTGATGGCACCCGAACTCGGCGCCACCGTGCAGGAACTGGCCTCCTGCGGCGCCACGGCCATCACGGTGGTTCCGATGTTCCTTGGCGTCGGGCGCCACGCCCGGCACGACCTGCCCGAACTGGTGCGGGCCCTGGCGCTGTCGCACCCGGCCGTCCGTATCGACCTGCGCCCGGCCATAGGCGAGCACCCCGAAGTGGTCGAACTGATGGCGGGCATCGCCCTCGCGCAGTGACCACGCGGTGGGCGCCAAGCTTCCGACAGCCATTGGTCAACCGCATTAGTTGCTGCAGGCATAATGATCGAGATCATTAGCCCGCATTCGATATGAACCTACACCAGTTTCGTTTCGTGCAGGAAGCGGTTCGGCGCAACCTGAACCTGACCGAAGCCGCAAAATCGCTGCACACCTCGCAACCCGGGGTCTCCAAAGCCATCATCGAGCTGGAAGAGGAACTGGGCATCGAGATCTTCGCCCGGCACGGCAAACGGCTCAAGCGGGTGACCGAACCCGGGCAGCAGGTGCTCAAGAGCATCGAACTGATCATGCGCGAGGTCGGCAACCTCAAGCGTATCGGCGACGAGTACAGCGCGGAGGACAGCGGCACCCTGTCGATCGCGACCACCCATACCCAGGCCCGGTATGTGTTGCCGGGGCCGGTGTCGAAACTGCGTGCCGCCTATCCCAAGGTCAACATCAGCCTGCACCAGGGCGCTCCGAACCAGGTGGCGCAGATGGTGATCGACGAGGTGGCCGAGGTGGGTGTGGCCACCGAGTCGCTGGCCAACTACACCGAACTGGTCACCCTGCCCTGTTATGAATGGCAGCACATGCTGGTGTTGCCGGTGGACCACCCGTTGTGCCTGAAGGAGCGGGTGACACTGGAGGACATCGCAACCGAGCCGCTCATCACCTACCACCCGTCGTTCACCGGCCGCACCAAGATCGACCAGGCGTTCGCCACCCGCAACCTGCACCCGCGCGTGGCGCTCGAGGCCATCGATTCCGATGTCATCACCACCTACGTGAAACTCGGCATGGGGGTGGGCATCGTGGCTGAAATGGCCGTCCGCGACATCGCCGCAGACGGTGGAAAAAGCGGCCTGGTGGTGCGGCCGGCGGGCTACCTGTTTGGCCAGAACGTGGCGCGGGTGGCCTTCAAGCGCAGCGCCTACCTGCGCAATTTCGTGTTCAAGTTTGCCGAGTTGCTGAGCGACCGCCTCGACCGCCACCTGGTCGCGCGCGCAATGACCGGCCATGTGAACGATTACGAGTTATGAACCGCACCATGGAAACAAGCACCCTCCCCCCACGCACGCCCCAGTTGGTCACCAAGCTGCCATCGGTCGGCACCACGATATTCACCGTCATGTCGACCCTGGCGGCAGAAAAGGGCGCGGTCAATCTGGGCCAGGGTTTCCCGGATTTCAACTGCGACCCTGCGCTGGTTGCCGCGGTCTCCGACGCAATGGCGCGCGGGCTCAACCAGTACCCGCCGATGACCGGCGTGCCGGTGTTGCGCGAGGCCATCGCGGCCAAGCTGCGCGCCTGGCACGGGCCGCATGGCGGGCGGGACTACGACGCAGCCACCGAAATCACCGTCACTGCCGGCGCGACGCAGGCCATCCTGACCGCCATCCTCGCCGTGGTGCACCCCGGTGACGAGGTCATCGTGCTCGAGCCTTGTTACGACAGTTATGTGCCCAACATCGAACTGGCCGGCGGAACGGCGGTGCGGGTGCCACTGGTGCCGGGAAGCTTCCGACCAGACTTCGACAGGATCTCCGCCGCGATCACGCCCAGGACGCGTGCGATCCTGATCAACAGCCCGCACAACCCCAGCGCGACGGTCTGGAGCGCCGCCGACATGCATGCCCTGCAGGACATCCTGGCGCCCACCGACATCGTGCTGATCAGCGACGAGGTCTACGAGCACATGGTGTTCGACGGCAAGAACCACGAGAGCGCGGCGCGTTACCCCGGCCTGGCGGCGCGGGCGTTCATCGTGTCGAGTTTCGGCAAGACCTACCATGTGACCGGCTGGAAGGTCGGTTTCGTGGCAGCGCCCGCGTCGCTGACGGCCGAATTCCGCAAGGTGCACCAGTTCAACGTGTTCACCGTCAACACGCCGGTGCAATATGGCCTGGCCGCCTATATGGCGGATCCGGCTCCCTACCTCGACCTGCCAGCCTTCTACCAGCGCAAGCGCGATCTGTTCCGCGCCGGACTGGCGAAGACACGCTTTCGCCTGCTGCCCAGCGAAGGCAGCTATTTCCAGTGCGTCGACATCTCGGCACTCGCAGTGCCAGAGCGCGGGCTTGGGGAAGCCGGATTCTGCAAATGGCTCACGACCGAAATCGGCGTCGCGGCGATACCGATGTCGGCGTTTTACGGCAGTGGATTCGACCAGAACGTGGTGCGTTTCTGCTTTGCCAAGCAAGACGCCACACTCGCGTCGGCGCTGGAGCGCCTGGCGCGGCTCTGAGCAGGGTGCTGCAGCGATCGCTCAGCGGGCCCGCTGGCGGGACTCGCGGTGCGCGATCCAGATGGTCGACCCGCAGATCACCGCGCCGCCCACCAGCGTGGAGGTGCTGGGGCTTTCGGAAAACACGATCCAGCCCAGGGACGAGGCCCAGATCAGGTCGAGGAACTTGACCGACTGGGTCGACGAAATGTCGGCCACGGCAAATCCGCGCGTGATGCAGTAGTGCGCCGCGACACCCATCACACCGCTGCAGAAGAATCCGAACCACTGCCAGGGGCTGGGCGCGTGCCAGAACCACAAGGCCAGCGGCAGGCTGAGCAGGGACACGGCGATGGCCTGCCACAACACGATCACTCCGGCGCGTTCATACCGTGTCAGCGCCTTGGTCATCAGAAAGGACGCCGCAAACACCATGCTCGACGACACCATCAGGAGGCTGTAGAGCCCCCCGCCGCCTGACAACTTGGGCGCCACCACGATCACAACGCCGCAGAATCCGATCGCAGCGGCAAGCCAGCGCTCCCAACGCATGGCCTCGTGGAACACCAGGTATGCCCCCAGCATGATGAAGATCGGACTGGTGAATCCGATCGCGGTGGTGTCGGCCATCGGGATGCGCGGCAGGGCCGTGAACCACAACATCAAGCCGACCGTGTGCATCGCACCGCGCGCGAACTGCCCGCCGATGCGCTGCGGCCGGTATGCGGCCCAACCGGCGTGGATCACCAGCGGCACCATCACCACCACGGAGAAGATGTAGCGCAGGAACTGCGCCTGGAACGGGTGCATGTGCAGTGTCAGCGCGCGCACCAGGGTGTTGAGCAGCACAAACTGCAAGCCGGCAAATGACACCCACAACAGGCCCTTGACCGTCGGTGGCAGGCGGCTGGCACGCCGGCGCAACAGCGCGATGCGCCGTCGGACCGTGGAGCGGGGTGCGCCGCGCCGGGGAGTCATCGCCTGGTCATCTCAGCTGGTGATCTGCTGCCAGGCCTTGTCCAGGCGCTTGACGCTGACCGGCTGGGGCGTGCGCAGCTCCTGGGCAAAGAAGCTGACGCGCAACTCTTCCAGCAACCAGCGGAATTCGAGCATGCGGGTATCGAACACGCCCTTGCGTTCGGCAACCAGGCGCCAGTAGCGTGCCTCCTGGGGCCGCAGCTCGGCCAGCCGTGCCGCATCACGCGCCGGGTCGGCGCGGTACTTGTCCAGCCGCAGCGTGATGGCCTTCAGGTACCGCGCCATGTGCTGCAGCTGGGCCCATGGCGTGGTTGCCAGGAAGCGCTTGGGCATCAGGCGCTGCAACTGCTGCGTGGCGTCTGCGACCGCATCGACGGCGTGTTTGCTGTCCCGGGTCTTGCGGTTGGCCACAGCGAATTCAACCAGGATCACGCCGCACAGCCGTGCCACCTCGTTGGCAATCAGGGTCAGGCGCCCGCGACCTTCCTCCACCCGGCGCTGGAACGCCGGTGCGTCGCCGGGAAGCGGTTCGAGCAGGAAGGCGCGGTCCAGCGCCACGTCGATGATCTGGGAACGCAGTTCCTCCAGTGTGCCCAGCGGCATGTAGGCTGCCGCCATCTTCTGCAGCTCCGGCAGGTTTTTCTCGAGGTACTTGAGCGCGTCGCGGATCTGCAACGCGAACAGACGCCGCAAGCCGGCATGGTGGCGGCTTGCCGCCACGTCGGGTTCGTCGAACACCTCGATGGACACCGCGTCG
>JANMZX010000230.1:0-7517 GCA_031383745.1 Rhodoferax sp.
GGCCCCCCCCGCGGCCGCGGTGGCAGCCCAGGGTAAAGCCTGAGTAAACCAGCCCATTCCTGCCCAGATCTGCCCATAAGTGCCAGGGACACAGGGAACCGAGGCACCAGCATCGTCTCGAAGGTGTATATTGAAACCGTAGAGGAACCATCATGGGCCAAAAATTGAAAATCGCAGGTTGGGTGTCGATCGGTGTCGTTGCCGGCGCGCTGACGACCGTGTCGTTGCAGACGGTCGCCCGGGGCACCTTCGGGCCCTTGCCACTGGAAGAGATGCAGCAGTTGGCGGCGGTCTTCAACATGGTCAAGAGCGACTATGTGGAGCCGGTCGACGAGAAAAAGCTCATCACCGACGCCATCTCGGGCATGGTCAACAGCCTGGACCCGCATTCCCAGTATTTCGACAAGAAGTCGTTCAAGGAATTCCGCGAAGGCACCGCCGGGCGCTTCGTCGGCGTGGGCATCGAAATCACCCAGGAGGACGGCCTGATCAAGGTGGTGTCGCCGATCGAAGGCTCACCGGCGTTCCGCGCCGGCCTCAAGACCAACGACCTGATCACCCGCGTGGACGACACGGCAGTCAAGGGCCTGAGCCTGAACGAGGCGGTCAAACGCATGCGCGGCGAGCCCAACACCAAGGTCATCCTGACCATCTTCCGCAAGGACGAAAACCGCACCTTCCCGGTGACCATCACCCGCGAGGAGATCCGCACCCAGTCGGTCCGCGGCAAGGTCATCGAGCCGGGGTATGCCTGGATCCGTCTGAGCCAGTTCCAGGAACGCACGGTTGACGACTTCGCGCGCAAGGTGGAAGAGGTCTACAAGCAGGACCCGAACCTGAAGGGTCTGGTGCTCGACCTGCGCAACGATCCCGGTGGTCTGCTCGATGCAGCGGTCGCGATCTCCGCCGCCTTCCTGCCCGAGAACGTGAACGTGGTGTCCACCAACGGCCAGCTGGCCGAAAGCAAGTTCACCTACAAGGCTTCACCCGAGTTCTACCAGCGTCGCGGCAGCCCGGACCCGCTGAAGCGTTTGCCGGCAGCCTTGAAAAGCGTGCCCCTGGTGGTGCTGGTGAACGAAGGCTCGGCATCCGCCAGCGAGATCGTGGCCGGCGCCCTGCAGGACTACAAACGCGCCACCATCATGGGCAACCAGACCTTCGGCAAGGGTTCGGTGCAGACGGTGCGTCCGCTGGGCCCCGATACCGGGCTGAAGATCACCACCGCGCGCTACTACACGCCCAGCGGGCGTTCGATCCAGGCCAAGGGCATCGTGCCGGATGTGATGGTCGACGAAACCGAAGAAGGCAATCTGTTCGCCGCCCTGCGCACGCGTGAGGCGGACCTCGAAAAACACCTCAACAGCGGCCAGGGCGAGGAAAAGAAGGACGCCAACCGCGAGAAGGCGCGCGAAGAGGCGCGCAAGCGGATGGAAGAAGAAGCCAAGAAGCCCATCGCCGATCGCCGCATGCCCGAATACGGCTCCGACAAGGATTTCCCGCTGATACAGGCGATCAACAAGCTCAAGGGCCGCCCCGTGATGATCAGCAAGACACTGACCGAGCGCAAGGACGAGCCGAAAGAGAATTGAGCGCCGTGTCCTCCGGCGTCTCCATGACCGACGAGCAGCTGCTGCGGTATTCGCGCCACATCCTGCTCGAAGAGGTCGGCATCGACGGCCAGGACCGCATCGCGCGGGCCCATGCGCTGGTCATCGGTGCCGGGGGTCTGGGCTCCCCGGTGGCCTTGTACCTCGGCTCCGCGGGGGTGGGGCGGATCACCCTGGTCGACGACGACACGGTCGACCTCACCAACCTTCAGCGCCAGGTGGCCCATACCACGGCGCGCATCGGCCAGCCCAAGGTCGACTCCGCGCGCCAGGCCATCTCCGCCATCAACCCCGATGTCCAGGTGACGCCCCTGCAGCAGCGGGCTGACGCCGACTTGCTGGACGAGCTGGTTCCCCGGGCCGACGTGGTGCTCGATTGCAGCGACAACTTCGCCACGCGCCAGGCCGTCAACGCCGCCTGTGTGCGCCATCACAAGCCGCTGGTGTCCGGGGCGGCGATCCGCTTCGATGGGCAGATCAGCGTCTACGACAGCCGTGACGGCACCTCGCCGTGTTACGCCTGCGTATTCCCGCCGGATGCCGGCTTCGAGGAAACACGCTGCGCCACGATGGGCGTGTTTGCGCCTCTGGTGGGGATCATCGGGACACTGCAGGCAGCCGAGGCGCTCAAGTTGCTGTGTGGCACCGGGCGGTCACTGGCCGGTCGGCTGCTGATGCTCGATGGCCGCGCGATGGAGTGGACCGAGCTGCGCCTGCCACGCAACCCGGGATGCCCGGTATGCGGTGGGCTTGGCGACCAGCCCGCCGCGTGAATCGGGCGGACAGGACACCAGCAAGGCCACCACAGCCGGAATCCAGGCCCTGCGCCCGTACGCGGTCACGGTCGCTTGCTTCCGATTGCAGCACGGCAGGTTCGGCAACCCGGCTTGCACGGCGCGCCCCACGTCGATTCGGTCCGGCACGCGCACAGGCAGCCCAGGCGCTGCCGCGATCCGGCGTCCACTAAACTCGCTCGCAATGCCCGCAGCGCCGACCTCCATCACAGACCTGAGCGCAGTGGCGCTGAGCGAACACATCCACGCCCGCAGGGTCTCCTGCCGCGAGGTGATGCAGGCCTTCCTGGCGCAGATCGATCGGTTCAATCCGCAGTTCAATGCGATCGTCAGCCGGGTCGACGCCGACGACCTGCTGCGCCAGGCCGACGGCTGCGACCGTGAATTGGCCCAGGGCGGCAGCCGCGGCTGGATGCATGGGTTCCCGATGGCGATCAAGGACCTCAGCGCCACCGCCGGTGTGCCTACCACCCGCGGGTCGCCCCTGCTGGCGCGGCATGTGCCGACGCAGGACGACCTGATGGTGCAGCGCATGAAGGCGGCCGGCGGCATCCTGATCGGCAAGACCAACACACCGGAGTTCGGCCTGGGTTCGCACACCTTCAATCCGGTGTTCGGCATCACGCGCAACGCCTGGGATCCGGCCATGTGCGCCGGCGGGTCCAGTGGCGGCGCCGCCGTGGCGCTGGCACTGCGCATGCTGCCGGTCGCCGACGGCAGCGACATGATGGGTTCCCTGCGCAACCCGGCGGCCTTCAACCATGTGTTCGGGCTGCGGCCGAGCCAGGGACGGGTGCCCTCATGGCCCAAGCCCGAGCAGTGGCTGGCCCAGCTCGGCACCGAGGGGCCGATGGGCCGCAGCGTCGAAGACGTGGCGCGCCTGCTCATGGTGCAGGCCGGGCGCGACGACCGATCGCCGCTGTCGATCACCGGGACCTGGCCCGGCACACCGCTGGACCTGTCCGGGCTGGACCTGCGCAAGACCCGCATCGCCTGGCTCGGCGACCTGGGCGGGTATCTTCCGATCGAGCCCGGCATTCTGGAGTTGTGCCAGGCGGCGTTGCAAGGGCTGGCCGATGACGGTTGCCAGGTCGAGGCGATCGCACCACCGTTCGCGCCGGCCAGTGTCTGGGAGACCTGGCTGACCTGGCGACGCTGGCTGGTCGCCGCGACATTGCGTGAATACTGGGCCAATCCGGCCACCCGCAGCCAACTCAAGCCCGAGGCCCAATGGGAAGCCGAGCAGGGCGAGCGGCTGTCGGCCGCCGACGTACACCGGGCGGGGGTGGCGCGCAGCCGCTTCTACCAGCAGATCCTCGGTCTGTTGGATACCCATGACTTCATCGCGCTGCCGTCGGCCCAGGTGTGGCCGTTCCCGGCCAGGCAACACTGGCCGCGCACGATTGGCGCGCGCAGCATGGACACCTACCACCGCTGGATGGAGGTGGTCATCTATGCAACGCTGGCCGGGCTGCCGGCCATCAGCGTACCGGTAGGGTTCGACGGCGCCAGTAACCTGCCGATGGGCATGCAATTGATCGGCAGACCGCAGGCCGAACTGGCGGTGCTCCGGATCGCGCGTGCGCATGAAATCCGGGCCGAAACCCTGCTGGCCCGCAGGCCCGCAGCGCTCGGTGGATGACCCCGCATTTCCGGGCTTTGGCGAAGAACCATGCTGTTAAACTTTATCGCCATAACCCGCCAATAGCCCAGTGACATCAACGATTGCATCGTCCGCCGTAGTGGATATCAGTAATCTGCGCCTGGGAGATGCCCGCGCGTTGCTCGAGCATGGTGCCACCGGCGGGGCCTTGCCCAACCCCGAGGCCTCGCCGACGGCGTACGTGCAGGGCGTGATCGACGGGCTGTGCGAGTTGTCCCTGAAGGACCCGTTGACCGGCCTGGCCAATCGCCGCCACTTTCGCTCGGTGCTTGAACGCGAAATCGACGGTGTGGCGCGCTCCGGTGAGGCGGCCCTGTTGCTGATGCTGGACATCGACCATTTCAAGGCCATCAACGACACGCATGGTCATGTGGCCGGCGACATGGTGTTGCAGGCGGTGGCCAAGTGCCTGGCCGGGTGTATCCGGCCGATGGACTCGGTGGCGCGTTACGGCGGGGAGGAGTTCGCAGTGGTGTTGCCCAACTGCCTGGTGTCGGTGGGGCAGGCGGTCGCGGAACGGATCCGCCAGACGGTGGAGTCGCTGGTCATCAAGGTGTCGCCGCTGGTCAGTGTGCGGGCGACCATCAGCATCGGCGGGGCCTATGCGCCCGAATGGGTGCGGTCCACGGCCGCGCTGTGGATCGAGCGGGCGGACAGCATGCTGTACCGCGCGAAGTCCGAAGGGCGCAACCGGGTATGTATCGACCATCAACAGGTCATTGCAGTGAGTGCAGAGGAGAAGAGTCTTTTGTTTGGTCATTTGTCGATCGGTGAACCGGCCTGGATCGAGCGTGCCGGGGGCGAGGTAGCCGGCGGCGCCGTGCAGGGGGGCTTGCCATGACGCGCCGCACGGCCGCTCACTCGGGACATGGCGGTGCAATGCGCAACACGGAGGTTGCCGCATGAACGACACGCCTGAAGCCGTCGCCGGAGAACCTGCCTTGCCGGCCGTGCCGCTCAAGCCGAGCGGCAAGGTGCTGGCTGTCACCAGTGGCAAGGGGGGGGTGGGCAAGACCTTTGTGTCGGCCAACCTCGCGGCTGCGCTGGCCAAGCGCGGACACCGGGTGCTGGTGCTGGACGCCGACCTGGGCCTGGCCAATCTCGACGTGGTGCTCAACCTGTACCCGAAGGTCACGCTGCACGACGTGTTCACCGGCAAGGCCAAGCTCGAGGAAGCCATCATCCGGGCGCCGGGCGGCTTCTCGGTGCTGCTGGCCGGTTCGGGCATGGTGGAGTATTCGCGCCTGACGCCTGAAGTGCGGGATGAGTTCCTGCGCATCATCAGCGGCCTGATCCCCCACTACGATGTGGTGCTGCTGGACACTGGCGCCGGTATTTCCGACGTGGTGCTGTTCGCGGTGTCGCTGGCATCGGTGGTACTGGTGGTGGCCACGCCGGAGCCTACCTCCCTGACCGATGCCTACGCCACCATCAAGGTACTGGCGGCACAACAGAAACGCACCGCCATCCACATGGTGATCAACCAGACTGCCCGGCTCGGCGACGGGCGCGCGATCACCAGCCAGTTGCAGCAGGTACTGGACCGCTTCGTCATCGCCGACCCCGGCAAGGGTGTCCGGCTGGTGCACCTCGCCGACATCCCGGCCGACCCGTCCGTCCGCCAGGCGGTGATGCGCCGGCAGTTGCTGATGCAGGCCATGCCCGGCTGCCCGGCGGCGCTGGCGATCACCCAGTTGGCCGCCAAGATGGAAGACTCGGTGCTGCCACCGCTGACCTGAACCTTCAGACCGGCACAGGTGTCGCGCCAGCCGTGATGATCCAGCCTTCGAGGCGGTCCAGGTCTGCAGGCAAGCCGTACAGCGGCGCACCACGCACGGATGCCCATGCGGCCTGCAGCAGGCACAACACCGCGTCCAGGCTGTCGCCGCTGGCGTCCTGCACCAGCACATCACGCACGACGGCGTCGACGTCGAGCGCCAGACCCAACGTGGTGTGGCCGCGCTCCAGCGCCTGGACCAGCTCGTGGCGATGGTGCTGGCGCTCCGGGGTCTGTTTGGCCTTTTCGTCGCTTTTGTAGCTGCGCCGGCCCAGCACTTCGCGGGCCAGCAGGCCGGGGTAGGCTTCCACAGCGATCTTGGGCGCTCGCCCAGCGCCGCAGGAGGGTTCGGGCACGGGCTGCAGGCCCGGCAGGTACACCCCGGCATCCAGCAGCAGCGGAACCCCGGCGTGCAGCATGTAGGCCACCGGCGGATTGACCCATTTCATCGACGGGCTGGAGCCGGCAGGTCGGTCGGTCGACCGATGCGCGAATTTGCCGCCTGCCGGACGGGCATCACAAAAGCCCTTGAAAAGTGCGCGGATCCGGGTGCGGTCGAGCGCTGCATAGTGGCGCACGCAGGGCTCCCATTCCAGCGGCCAGCCCAGCGCCTGCACCAGCTCTCGTGGCAGGCCGAACGGCAGGTCGAACCCGCCCAGCCATTCGCCGGGCTCGGCCAGCCACTGTGCGAAGGCATCCAGCGATTCCAGCCGCCGCAACTGCTGCACCCGCACGCGCGAGCCCGCCAGGTAGCCATGCGCGAGCATGACCGGTTTCCTGCGGGTCGGCCGGCTGCTGAAATCGCAACCGATCAGTGCGGCCATCGGCGTCGCACGAGACAGCCTATGCGCGCCCCATGATGGAGGCCGTGGCCATCAACTCCTCGAGCAGTGCCAGCGACACCTTGCCCGAGACGGAATAGGGATCCAGCTCGGGTTTCTCCGCGTACTTGAGCAGGATCGATGCGTTGATGCGCGACATGTTGACCTGCCCCATGGTCCAGCCGCCGAAGCGGCGCTCGGCGATTTCCTCGTAGTGCAGCAACACCACGTCCTTGTGGCGCGGATCCTTCTGGATATGGCCATACAGGTCGCTCACCGGCATGCGTCCGCCCTCGATCGCCTGCAGGAAGATCCCGCCGCCGTAACACAGGATCCCGGTGATACCGCACAGGGGATTGGACTGGCGGGACTGCGAGAGGATCGCATCGATCGCCTCCGCGCTGGTGTCGACAGCGCGGCTGGCATAGAGGAGTCGGACCAGCATGGTGTCAGCCCTTTCCGGGGATCAGGGACAGGAACTCGCGGCGCAGGTTCGGGTCTTTCAGGAACACGCCGCGCATCACCGAATTGATCATCTTGCTGTCCATGTCCTTTACGCCGCGCCAGGCCATGCAGTAGTGGCTGGCCTCCATCACGATCGCCAGCCCGTCGGGCTGGGTCTTTTGCTGGATCAGGTCGGCGAGTTGTACCACCGCCTCTTCCTGGATCTGGGGCCGCCCCATGATCCACTCGGCCAGGCGGGCGTATTTGGACAGGCCGATCACGTTGGTGTGCTCGTTGGGCATGACGCCGATCCAGATCTTGCCAATGACCGGGCAGAAATGGTGCGAACACGCGCTGCGCACGGTAATCGGCCCGACGATCATCAACTCGTTGAGGTGTTCGGCATTCGGG
>JANMZX010000234.1:0-2393 GCA_031383745.1 Rhodoferax sp.
TGGCAGTGGCCGTGGGCAGGCCGGTACCGGGCATCAGGGTCGCCGCAGACCGCCGCCCTCCCTCCATGTGAGGACGCACATGCCCGCGAACTGGATACGATCGACTGCGACACCGATGCCACGGAGACCGCCATGCTGCCCAACCCGTCCAAACAGGAAATCGACCACCGTACGCTCAAGCTGCTGGTCGGCCTGATCGCCCTGACGCTCGGCAACCTCACCAGTTTTTTTGCCGAGTCGAAGATCACATCCATCAGCGCCTCGTACCACGCGGGTGGTTGGTCGCAAAGCATCTTCGTCGGGTTCCTGTTCGCCATTGCGGCGTTCCTGCTGGCGTACAACGGACTGTCGCGCTCCGAGATGTTGTCGAGCAAGTTGGCGGCGATGGCTGCGCTCGGCGTCGCACTCTTCCCCTGCGGTTGCGACGGCCATGACGAGATCATTGCCCACGTGCATTTTGCGTCGGCGGCAGTGATGTTCATCATCCTTGCCTATTTCTGCTATGTGTTCTACCGGCGTGCCCGGGCAAAGGGCCACACCGAGGCCAACCGGCGGGCAGCCGTCTATGCCCTGTGCGGGGTCGGGATTGTGGTTTCCATCCTGGCGATGGTGGTCGACACGCTTCAAGGCGGCGCCTTGACCGCCAGGGTTCCACGCCTCGTCTTCTACTGTGAGCGCGCGGGTTTGGTGTCGTTCGGAATATCCTGGCTGGCAGCCAGCCGCGTATTGCCGGTCCTCACAAGGAGCGACGAGCGCTTTTCACCGCTCGGTCCTACCCCCGCTCGATAACGTCGCGTTCGCCCGTAGCGGGCAGGTGCAGCGGAGTCACGCTACCCGCGTCCAGGATCGATTTCGAAGACGGCCCAGGTACACCGGCTTGCTTGCGAGCAGGCTCCCAGTCCGGTAAAAAAAGGGTGGGGAACTACGGGGCCGCCTTCTCAGCCGCGTCCTCGAACCACCGGTTCTCGTCGTAGAACGGCCCCGGCTTCTCGCGCAAGGCCTCGTATTTGCAGATCTCGGGTTCTTCGCCCAGCGGGATCGACTCCCCACCCCGAAATGCCCATTCGCCACGCTGGCTGGTGGACGCCCGCACATAACTCTGGATGGCAAAAGCACGGTCGTGTTGTGACGTGTTGGCGTTGGAGCCATGCACCGTCAACAATCCCCACAAGGCCAGGTCCCCGGGCTCCAGCTCCAGGTTGACGACCCGGGCCGGATCGAGCCCGGCGGCCTGCAACTCGGCCACCTGCGTCGTGCCCTTCATGATCGGGCCGTCGTCCGACAAACCCAGGTAACCCAGCTTGTGGCTGTCGGAAAAAACCTGCAGGCAGCCGTTGTCGGCGGTCGCCGGGTCGATGGCCAGACCGGTGTTGATGTAGGAGGTCATCAGGTCCTGGTACACGTCGAGCCGGTCGCGGAAACGCAGGTCCTGGTGGAAGCGGTAACCGCTGCGCCGCGTGGCGCCGGGTGGTTTCCAGTGGATCTGCTGCGCCACCTGCTTGATGTCCGGCCCCAGCAGCGGCTGCATCACCGCCAGCACGCGCGGGTCGCGCCGGATGCGCTCGAACAGCGGGCTGATCCAGGCCACCCAGTGCGCCTGCAGCACATACCGCTGGCCGGCAAACGACTCTGGCAGGATCTCGTACAGCAGGTTCCGGTGGCGCCAGGTGGCGTGGTGCTTCAGGCCCTCGGCATAGAGGTGCTGCGTCTCGGCCTGGATCGCGCGCATCTCGTCTCGGGAGAACACGCCGCGCACCACGGCGTAACCGTGTTCCCAGTAATTGGCTACGTGGTCGGGTACGTCGCCGGCATTGGCTTGGACCATCGGGTTCTCCCGGGAAGCAGGTGCGGGATCAGGCCCTGGCTGGCTCTTTCAGGATCGCCGGGTCGAAGGGCTTGCGGCTGAACACCTCGCGCAGCATCGGTTCGAAATGGGATAGCGGTTGCGTGGGGGTGGCCGGGTCGAAGGCCGCCTGGTCGTAACGCTCGCAAAAGCGCCAGCAGCTGGCATACCAGGGGTGGTCTTTGTAGGCGAGGTGGCCGTGCGGGTCGCGGCCATAGAAGTGCGCGTAGTACTTCATCTGGAACAGGCCGTGCATCTCGATGATCCAGGTGACCTCGGCCCGCACATAGGGGCGGATGATCGCCGCCGCGAGCTGCGAGTGGTTCTCGGGGGCGAGCTCGTCGCCCAGGTCGTGCACCAGCGCGGCGACGATGGTCTCGATGTCGGCGCCATCGGCCTCGGCCAATGAGGCGCTCTGCAGCGAATGCTGCAGCCGGCTCACCTGGTAACCCTGGATCGAGTCGCCCAGACGCTCCAGCGCCTGCAGGATGCGATCCGGCAGCGCGCGAATGTAGTCGTTCTCCAGCACATGCAGGAACTGGTAGTCCTG
>JANMZX010000249.1:0-17396 GCA_031383745.1 Rhodoferax sp.
CGAGAACGTGGCCCTCGGCGTGCGTGATGCCCAGTATGACAAGTTCGACATCAAGCCGATCCTGGAACGGTTGCTGCTCAAGGGCAGCATCGTCGTCAAGAAGGCGTATTGCGACTGGGAGCGCTACAAGGGCTTCAAGGCGACGATGCACGAGGCCAACTTCGAACTGATCGAGATCCCGCATGTGCGCCAGTCCGGCAAGAACTCTGCCGACATCCGGATGGTGGTCGACGCGCTCGACCTCTGTTATACGAAAGCGCATGTCAACACCTTCGTGATCATCAGCGGCGACTCCGACTTCTCGCCCCTGGTGTCCAAGCTGCGCGAGAACGCCAAGCAGGTGATCGGCGTCGGCGTCAAGCAGTCGACATCCGACCTGCTGGTGGCCAACTGCGATGAATTCATTTTCTACGACGATCTGGTGCGGGAAAGCCAGCGCACTTCGTCGAGGCGCCAGCACCAGGGCCAGGGGCAGCCGCAGCAGGCGGCGCCCCGCCGCTCCGCCGAGGAGGAGCGCCAGCGCCGCGACGAGATGGAGATGCGCCGCAGCCAGGCCATCGAGATGGCGGTGGAGACTTTCGACGCGCTGGTCTCCGAGCGCGGTGACAGCGGCAAGATCTGGGCCTCGGTGCTGAAAGAGGCCATCAAGCGCCGCAAGCCGGACTTCAACGAAACCTGGTACGGCTTTCGGGCTTTCGGCAACCTGCTGGAAGAAGCCCAGGCGCGCGGCCTGCTGGAGTTCGGGCGCGACGAAAAATCGGGCGCCTATGTGTACCGCAACGCGGGCGTGCCGGGGCGCAACGAGCGCACCGAGCGTATGGAGGTGGCGCCCTCGCCCATCATGCAGATGCCGCAGGCGGATGCCCCGGGTGCACCAGGGCAGGAGGACGGTCAGGAACGGCGCGAACCGCGGCGCAGAAGCCGCGGCGGCCGCCGCACCGCCCAGCCACCACTGGTAGACGATGCCGATCGGCACTTGTCGACTGACGCCGCAGGCGAGCCCCTCGTTCGGCAGGATGCAGCGCCAGCGCATGCACCGGCCGAGGCGAGCGAGCATCCTGCGCAGACCGAGGCGCCGCCACCTGCATCGGAGCCGCCCAAGCCGCGCAGCCGGCGCCCCCGCAAACCGGCAGTCAAGCCGGAAGGCTGATGGCCGGGCGCGTGTCGGCGCCGCCCCGGCCGGATGTCGCTGGCCGGTGGTGTGCACGGATCCTGCTGCTGCGGTAAGGTAGAGGCCCGCCGCGGTGATCCATCGCGCAGCATCGGCTTGCACATTCGGAGACACGGTATGGAGCAATTCATCGGCAACCCCGGCGCTGCGCTGCAGGGCCCGAGCATCTGACAGACGCCATGGCTCTGGACGAGCGCGACGCGATCCTGCCGCCGAGCAGCCGGCTCCTGGAGGAGCTGGGCCTCAAGCAGCAGCGGCTGGACAACGCGGAGGCGTTGGCCGGATTTGGCAGCTGGGATTGGGACCTTGCCGGTGGCGAGTCGCGCTGGTCCGACCAGCTGTTTGCGATCTATGGCCGCGACAAGGCGCTGGGCGTGCCCCACTTCGACGCCTGGCAGGAGACCATCCACCCCGAGGATCTCGACCGGCTGGCCACCAACATCCGCGCGGCGATGGCCGGCGAAACCCGCTACAACATCGAGTTCCGCATCTATGCCAAGGACACCGGTGCCCTGAAATACATCAATTCCCGGGGCATTTCGCGGGTCGATGCGCAGGGTCAGGTGATTGGCATCTGGGGCGTCGACCAGGACGTCACCCCGGCCCGGCATGCCGCCGCCGCGCTCGCCACCGCATTGCGGCGTGGCCAGCAGATCCTGTCGAGCCTGAACGAGGGCATCCTGCTGGTGAACAACGACGGCGTGGTCGAGTATGCCAACCAGGGATTCTGCGATCTCTTTTGCCTGGGCCAGTCGCCCCAGTCGCTGATGGGCGTGGCCAGCGCTGACTTGCTGGACTTGATCGGCGGGCGTTATGCCGACCCGCTTGCCCACCGTGCGCATATCCAGAGGCTGGTGGAGCGCGGTACTCCGGTGCGGGACGAGGAGGTACGGGTGGTGGGGGACGCGACCCTGTTGCGTGATTTCATTCCCCTGGTTGTCGACAACCAGGAGGCCGGGCGGCTGTGGGTGCACCGTGACATCACGGCCAGCAAGCATGCGGAGCAGGTGCTGCAGGCGTCGCTGCGGGACAAGGACGCCCTGCTCAAGGAAGTGCATCACCGGGTGAAGAACAACCTGCAGGTGATCACCAGCCTGCTGCGCCTGGAGAGCGCGCGCAACTTGCAGCCGGGCACCCGCGCCGTCCTCGGCGACATGCAGGGGCGCATCCGCACCATGGCCTTGCTGCATGAGTCCCTGTACCGTGCCGGCACGCTGGCATCGGTGGAGTTGGGCGCCTACCTGGGCCAGCTTGCTGCCCATGTGTTCCGGGCGCAGTTGCCCGACAGCGCCCAGGTGCGGCTGCGCCTCGACATGGCCGAGGTGTGGGTAGGCATGGACCACGCCACACCCTGCGGGCTGATCGTGAATGAACTGCTGTCGAACAGCCTCAAGCATGGATTTCCCGACGGCCGCTCCGGTGAGGTGTGTTTGGTGCTGCACGTCGAGCCGGGCTCGGGCATGGTGCATCTGGCCGTGCGCGATACCGGCGTAGGCCTGCCGCCCGATTTCGATGCGCTGCGCACCCGATCGCTGGGAGTGCAGCTGGTGTCCGATCTGGCCGGCCAGGTCGATGGCACGCTGCATGTCGGGCTGCCGCCCGGCGCCAGTTTCGAGGTCCGCTTTCCGGCGGACGGTGCGCAAGTACCCCAGGTGGCGGGTGGGCCGGCGTGACGGGCCGCGGTGTCAGCGGCCGGTGAACCGCGGGCTGCGCTTGTCGAGGAACGCGTTGCGGCCCTCGGCAAAGTCGGCGCTGGCCGCGGTCATCGCCTCGCGCGCGCGCATCGCTGCCAGGTTGCTGCGGCCAGTGGCAATCTCGTCGAGCGACTGCTTGGTGGCCTGGACGGCCAGCGGTGCGAGCCGCGCCACGTCGCCGATCAGGCTGGCCAGCGCCTGCGCGAAGCTGTCCGTGTCTGAGGCAAGTTCTTCCAGGCAGTCCATGTGCAGCAGACGCTGCGCGCTGAACGGGCGCGCCGTGAGGAATGCGCGCTTGGCACCGTTGACCCCGAAACGCGCGACAAACCGCTGCAGCCCACTGGGGTAGTAGTGCAGGCCCAGCGCCGTGGCGGGCATGCGCAGTTCGGTTCCGGCCAGGCCGATGCGCAGGTCGCACGCCAGCACCAGGTCGGTGGCACCGCCATACACGCTGCCATTGAGTGCGCAGATGGTGACGGGGCGCAGCGCAGCCAGTGCATCCGGGATCTTTTCGAACAGTTGCGGGTTGTGTGCGTCCCCGTCGAACCCGCCGATGTGGTAGCCCGAGCTGAACACCGGCCGCGGCTGGCCCTGCGTGTTCGCCGTCAGGACCAGCACCCGGACCGTGGTGTCTGCGTCGATCCGCGCCATGTGCTGCAGCAGCGCGTGCAGGTCTGCATCCTCCAGCCGGTTGCGGTGTGCCGGGCGGTTCAGGGTGACGGTGGCGACGCCGTCGTCGATGGACAGCAGGGGCGTGGATGGCGTGACGGGGTGGTTCGGCATGGGCCTATTTTGTGGCAGTGCCGCCATGCTTGCCGAATCCGTGTGGAGGCCCGGTCAGATCAGCAACGCAGGGTCGGAATCCCCCGTCGTCGGCCGTGCGCCCTCGGCGGTGACGTGTGCGCCCAGGAAGTCCAGGAAATGCCGCGTGGCGGGTGCCAGCCCGCGCCGGGACGGAAACACGGCATGGAACACGGCAGGCGCGGGTGCCCAGGCTGGCAACACCTGAACCAGCCGGCCGTCGCGCAGTTCGTCGCTGCACATGTAGTCGGGCAACGCGCCCATGCCGGTGCCCAGCAGCACCGCGATCTTGAGGGTCAGCAGATCGTCCGCCACGTACCGGGGCAGGTGCACAAACGTGTGTACCTGCCCGCCCGGGCCGACCAACTGCCAGGTGCCGCGTCCGTCCACGGCCGACATGCTGACGGTGTCCAGCCGGCCGAGGTCCCCGATATCGACCGGACGCCCCTGGCGCGCCACCTGCGCCGGGCTGGCCACCAGCAGCGCATGCGTCAGGCCGAAGTTCTTCACCACCAGGCTGCCGCTGTCTTCCAGGTTCGGGCGCACCCGCAATGCCACGTCCACGCCTTCCTCGACCAGGTCCACCACGCGGTTGCTGACCCGCATGTCGACCCGCACCTGTGGGTAGCGCGCCAGGAACAGCGGCAGGATCGGCCCTACCGTGGTCTGTGCCAGCGTCACGGGGCAGGCTACACGCAACGTGCCGCGGGGTTCACCCTGGACCTGTGCCACCGCGTCCACGGCGGCCTGCGCCTGTTCGCGCATGGCCACGCAATGGCGGTGGCAGCGTTCGCCGGCCTCCGTCAGAGAGAGCTTGCGTGTGGTGCGGTGCAGCAGGCGCACCCCGAGCCGGGATTCCAGCTCCCCAATGCGGCGTGACACGCGGGATTTGGGCAGGCGCAACGCGCGTGCCGCGGCGGCAAAGCCGCCGCGGTCGACGACTTCGGCGAAATAGAGCATGTCGTTGAGATCTTCCATCGAATTCTCCGTTCATCGTCCTGCTGATGGAACTATTAAACCTGAATTGGCAGGCTAGTAGATTGATTGGATCACCCGCAGACTATATGCATCGTCAACCGGGCATTGCCCAACTTTCCAAGGAATTGCCATGAAACTGCTCCACATCGACTCCAGCGCCCTCGGCGGCGCCTCCGTTTCCCGCCAATTGACCGCGCAGGTCGTGGCACAGTGGAAGGCGTCCAACCCGGGCGCCGTCGTCGAGTACCTGGACCTGGTGGCCAATGCCCCCAGCCATCTGGACGCCGATTCCCTGGGTTTTCGCATGCCTGCGGGTGCCGAAGGCCTGACAGATGTCCAGCGCCGCGAGAACGCGGTGTCCGAGGCGCTGGTGTCCCAGTTCCTGGCAGCCGACGTGGTGGTGGTGGGCGCGCCGCTGTACAACTTCTCGGTGCCGAGCCAGCTCAAGGCCTGGATCGACCGTGTCGCCCAGGCCGGCCGCACCTTCACCTACACCGACAAGGGCCCGAAGGGCCTGTCTGGCGGCAAGACGGTGGTGGTGGTGTCCAGCCGCGGTGGCGCGTATGGCGACGAGTCCGCGTACGAGCACCAGGAGAGCTACCTCAAGGTCGTGTTCGGCTTCTTCGGCGTGACCGACGTGCGTATCGTGCGCGCGGAAGGCCTGGCCATGGGTGAGGTGGCCAGGGGCCAGGCGCTCGACGCGGCCGGTGTGCGGATTGGCAGCCTGTTCGCCGATGCCGCAAACCAGCCGGCGGTGACCGTCGCGGCCTGAGCAGCCGCGAGTCCTGTCGCTGAGCGGGTTCTCCGATCGCGGGCAACGGCGTCGGTAGAACGCCGCGTCCCCGGAGCAAGCCCGTGGGTCGGAAAGGGGTGGGCCGGTCTGCTATCCTGAAACAGACAACCTCAGGAGCGAACGATGCGCTTGCCAAACCTCACCCGCCGTGGCGTGCTCGGTTCTGCCTTGGGTGCCGCGGTGCTGCCGATGCCGGCGTGGGCCCAGGGCACGCCGCGCCGCGGCGGCACGCTGGTGGTGGCGGCCGATACCCAGCCACGCAACCTGAACCCGGCCATCGCTGCATCGAATGGCGTGTTCTACGTTGCCAGCAAGGTGATCGAGCCGCTGGCCGAGATGTCCTACGACGGCAGCGGCCTGGCGCCGCGCCTGGCCACCGAGTGGAGCGGCAGCGCCGACGGCCGCAGTGTCACCTTCAAGCTGCGCCCCGGCGTCAGCTGGCACGACGGCAAGCCGTTTTCCTCGGCCGACGTGGCGTTCTCCGCAATGCAGGTCTGGAAGAAAGCGCAGAACCTGGGCCGGGTCTTGTTCAACGACCTGGAGGCGGTCGACACCCCCGACGGCGGCACCGCCATCTTCCGCTTCTCGCAGCCCACGCCGTTCCAGCTGATCCGCAACGCGCTGCCCGCGGTGACGGCCGTGGTACCCAAACATGTCTACGAAGGCACCGACGTCAATACCAACCCGGCCAATACCAGGCTGATCGGCACCGGACCGTTCCGGTTCATCGAACACAAGCCCGGCGAGTACTACCGGTTGGCGAAGAACCCGGCCTACTGGGACCGCGACAAACCCTACCTCGACGGCATCGTCTACCGCGTGTTGCCAGACGCAGGCGCGATTGCCGCGGCGATCGAGGCCGACCAGATTCAGCTGGCGGCCTTTTCGGCGATCGCCCTGAGCGAGCTGCCGCGCCTGGCCAGGGTCAAGGGGGTGCAGATCGTCAACAAGGGGTATGAGGGCATCACCTACCAGCTCACGGTGGAGATCAACCACCGGCGCAAGGAACTGGCCGATGCCCGCGTGCGGCGCGCGATCGCGCATGCGATCGACAAGGATTTTGTGGTCAGGACGATCTTCAGCGGGTATGCCCATGCCTCGGCCGGTCCGATCCCGAAGTTCGACAAGGTGTTCCATGCGGCTGACCCGGCGCTGCCCAATTTCGACGTCGCCCGTGCCAATGCATTGCTCGACGAGGCCGGTTACCCGCGCCAGGGCGGCACGCGGTTCAAGCTGCGGTTGTTGCCGGCGCCGTGGTTCGAGCAGACCCGCCAGATGGGCGACTACCTGCGCCAGGCGCTGCGCGTGGTGGGCATCGACGTGGAACTGGTCAACAACGACTCGGCCGGCCACACCAAGGCCGTCTACACCGACCACGCGTTCGACCTGGCCATCGGCTCGCCGGTGTACCGCAACGACCCGGCGATCTCCACCACCATCCTGTACCAGGGTGGGTTGCCGGCCGGTGTGCCGTTTTCCAACCAGTACGGCTACAACGATGCGGCGCTCAACACGCTGATGAACAAGGCTTCTGAAACCCTGGATGCGGCGGCGCGGGCGCAGCTGTACCGCGAGTTCCAGCGCCAGGTGGCGCAGAGCCAGCCCCTGATCCATGTGGCCGAGTTCACGTTCATTTCCGTCATCCGGGACAGCCTGCACAACGTCGCCAACAACCCGCGCTGGGCCACGTCCAACTGGGCCGACGCATGGCTGAGCGCCTGACAGGTGGCAGAGGGCGCCCGGCGATGACCATGGGCGGTGCGTGAACCCTGTCTGGCGCATCGTGGCCCGCCGTCTGGGCAGTGCCATACCGGTGCTGGCCATCGTGGCTGTCGGATCCTATGGCCTGCTGGCGCTGGCGCCGGGGGACGCGGTCGACGCCTACCTGTCGGGGGGGGCCGGCGGCGACGCGGCGTATGTGGCGCAGTTGCGCCAGCAGTGGGGGCTGGACCGCTCGTTCGGCGCGCGGTTGCTCGCCTACCTGCTGTCGCTGGTGACCCTGGATTTCGGCTGGTCGGTGGCGTTTGGGCGCCCGGTGCGCGAGGTCGTGCTCGACCGTCTGGCCAACACCCTGCTGCTGATGTCGGCCGCCATTGCCCTGTCGTTCTCGCTCGGCACGGTGCTCGGTGTTGTGGCCGGATCGCGTCCCGGCTCCTGGCGCGACCGGGTGTTGTCGCTGCTGTCGCTGGCGCTGTATGCCGCCCCCGGCTTCTGGCTCGGCCTGATGATGATCGTGGCCTTCGCGGTCAAGCTCAGCTGGTTTCCGCTGGGCGGCATCGGCACCATCGGCGCGCCGCTCGAAGGCCTGGCCCGCGTGCGCGACATGGCCTGGCACCTGGCCATGCCGGCCGGCGCGCTGGGCCTGGTCTACCTCGCGCTGTACCTGCGGCTGATGCGCTCGGGCATGGTCGAGGCCTGGCGCAGCGACTTCGTGCGCACAGCGCGCGCCAAGGGGCTGGCGCGTACCCGCATCGTGTGGCGCCACGTGGCGCGCAACGCGCTGCTGCCGGTGGTGACGATGCTGGGCCTGCAGGCAGGCTCCATGCTCGGCGGCAGCGTGGTGATCGAAAGCGTGTTCGCGATTCCCGGCCTGGGCCGCCTGGCCTACGAAGCCGTGGGCCAACGCGACGTGCCGCTGCTGCTGGGCATCATCCTGGCCGGCACCGTGATGGTGATCCTGATCAATCTGATGGTCGACCTGGCCTATGCCCGGCTCGACCCCCGGGTGGTGCGGCGTTGATGTGGCGCCGCTTTCGCCATTCGGGCGCCGGCGTGGCCGGTGTGCTGGTGCTGGCCCCGATCGTCGTGCTGGCGCTGCTGGCGCCCTGGCTTTCTCCAGGCGACCCGCAGGCGATGGCAGGCCCGCCGCTCCTGGCGCCGTTCCAGGACGCGGTGTTTCCCCTTGGCACCGACCGGCTCGGGCGCAACGTGCTGGCCGCCCTGCTGCACGGTGCCAGCGCTTCGCTGATCGTGGCCGCCGCGGCCGCGTTGGGGGCCCTGTTCCTGGGCACCGTGGTCGGCACCGTGGCCGGCTTCGTCGGCGGGCGCACCGATGAAGCCCTGATGCGCCTGACCGAGACATTCCAGGCAGTGCCAGGTTTCATCCTGGCGCTGGCGTTGGTCAGCGTGCTCGGCCCGTCGCTCGCCAGCGTGGTGTTGGCCATTGTGCTCAGTTCATGGACGGGCCCTGCGCGGGTGGTGCGCTCGGAGATCCTGAGCCTGCGCAGCCGCGATTTCGTCGATGCCTACCGGGTGCTGGGCATGCGCCCACTGGAGATCGCCTTTCGCGAGGTGCTGCCCAATGCCCTGCCTCCGGTGGTGACGCTGGCCTCGGTGGTGGTGGCCGCGGCGATCCTGGTCGAGGCGGCCCTGTCCTTCCTCGGTCTGGGTGATCCGAACCGGATCACCTGGGGCCGCATGATTGCCGAAGGCCGTTCGGTGTTGCGCACGGCGCCCTACCTGTCGGTGATTCCCGGCGTGGCCATCATCCTGACCGTGCTGGCGGTCAACCTGATCGGCGAAGGTGTCAACGAGGCGCTGGCCGGCAAGCGGGCGGCGGCGTGACCGCGCTGGCCGGCGCCCCGCTGCTCGAGCTTGCGGGGCTGGCGGTCGATTTCATCGATGCTGGCCAGACGGTGCAAGCGGTGCGCGACGTCGGCTTCACTTTGCCGCCGGGCGGGCGCATCGCCCTGCTGGGCGAAAGCGGGTCGGGCAAGAGCGTCAGCATGCTGGCGGTGGCGGGGTTGCTGCCCGACAACGCCAGGGTACGCGGAACGGTGCGCTGGCCGTCGCTGGAAGCGCCGCCGGTGCTGGGGCGCGACATCGGGGTGGTGTTCCAGGATCCGATGTCCAGCCTGAACCCGGTCCTGACGATCGGCGAGCAGATCGCCGAAGTCGGCATGACGCACCTGGGGCATGACCGTGCCACCGCGCTGCGCCACGCGCGCGCCCTGCTCGAGCGCGTCGGAATCCCCTTGGCCGAGCGCCGGCTGCAGGCGTTTGCGCATGAGCTGTCGGGCGGCCAGCGCCAGCGTGTGGCGATCGCCATGGCGATCGCTGCGGGGCCGAAGCTGCTGATTGCCGATGAACCCACCACGGCGCTCGATACCGTGGTGCAGGCCCAGATCATGGCCTTGCTCGATGACCTGGTGCGCGATGCCGGCGTGGCGCTGTTGCTGGTGACCCATGACATCGCGCTGGCCGCGCAGGTGGCGGACCGGGGTGTCGTGATGCGCCACGGCGTGGTGCTGGAGTGTGCGTCCATGGCCGACATCGTCACGCGACCGGCGCACGCCTATACCCAAAGCCTGCTCGCGGCCTCTCTCGACATCGACCGCATGGTGCCACCGCGCCCGGCGCCGCCGGCGGCGCCTGCGCTGCTGCACGCGCGCGGCCTGGTCAAGTCCTATGGCCAGGGAGCGGCGAGAGAGACGGTCTTGCAGGGCGTGGGCCTGGAGCTCCGCGCCGGAGAAACGCTGGCGCTGGTGGGTGGCTCGGGCTGCGGAAAGACGACGCTGGCGCGCATCGTCATGCGCCTGATCGAGGCCGACACCGGCGCGGTTGACTTCGAAGGCCGCGACCTGCTGGCCCTGCGCGGCGAGCCCCTGCGGCTGGCGCGCCGGCGGTTCCAGATGGTGTTCCAGGACCCGCTGGGAGCGCTCAACCCGCGCGCCAGCATCGGTAGGCTGTTGTCCGACCCGCTGCGCCTGCACGGCCTGGCCTGTGATCAGGACGCGGTGGTCGGGTTGCTGCACCGCGTCGGCCTGGACGCTGGCCTGGTGGAGCGCCGGCCGCACGAGATCTCCGGTGGCCAGCGCCAGCGCGTCAATATCGCCCGTGCGCTTGCCACCCGGCCCGCGCTGCTGGTGCTGGACGAACCGGTGTCGTCGCTCGACGTGGGCGTGCGCGCCCAGATCCTCGCGTTGCTGCGCGGCATCCAGCAAGACAGCGCCATCGCCTGCCTGTTCATCAGCCATGATCTGGCCGTCGTGCATGCGGTGGCCGATCGCGTGGCGGTGATGGAGATGGGCAAGATCGTGGAAACCGGGCCGACCCAGGAGTTGATCCGCAACCCGCAGCATGCGGCCACCCGGGCGCTGCTGGCCGCTGCGCCGCGCCTGGGCACATTTTTCAAGGAGCATTCCCATGGTTGAGGACACCCTGCGCCAGGAACTCGAGGCCAGTTTCCGCAATCGCGCGGACCTGTACCGCCTGATGCACGCCGAACTGACCGCCGAGCTGGGCCTGGAGCGCGGCGAGGCGCTGATGGTGCGCATCATCGAGCGTCGGGGGCGCGAGGTCGGCGAGGCGTTCTTCAAGGCCTGCGGGCCTCGCGCGCTGGCAGTGGGCGAGGCTTTCCTGGCCGCCAGCCCGGACCAGGGCCGCATGTACCCGACCGATGTGACGCGCCATGCGGACGGCATCGACTTCCGGGTCCGGCGCTGCCCGCTCCAGGACGCCTGGCGGGAGGCCGGGCTCGACGATGCCGGCGTCGCCACCTTGTGCCGGGTGGCCGGTGCGTTCGACAAAGGCTTGTTCGAGGCCGCGGGCGTGCAGTTTGCCAACCAGACCTGGAGCGCGCCGCGCGGCGGTGGCTGCTGCCACATCATGCTGCGTGATGCTGGCGCCTGAATCGCCTGCCGAGGCGAGCGGTCGAGCGCCGTGTTCACCTTGCCTGTCGTCTGTGCTGACCAGCCGTGCCGCAGCCCGACTGCGCACGGCATCAAGCGCCGCTTGTGCATCGAGCTCGCACTGGCGGACCGGGTCCGGGTCGACTCTGCCCTCTGCCGCCACACGCGCACGTCATGTCACATCACGCCACGCACGAGGACATCGCGCGTGCCGACATGGTTCTGGTCATGGGCTTGAGAAACCCGCGCAACGGCCATCGGAGTGGCTGAACGGCGCCAGCCTCCGCGCTGGCATAGAGGTGACCTCAACCTCTGACCGTGTCCCGGCTGCGGATGCGGATTCTCGGCCCCAACGGCTGTCGGCATTCTTGACGCCTGCGCGCACATGGCGTCGCGAATTGCCGCCAAGTCCTTGATTCATATCATCGCCGGTCGGTGGCCCGGTGCTTGCTTGTTGTCGAACAACCATTTTTTGCGGGATGCCTGGATGAAACGACTGAAGATATCGCCGGCCTGGCTGGTTTCCGGTGTGCTGTCGGTGGTGACCCCGCTCGCGCATGCCGTGGCACCGGCGGTCGGTGTCACGGGCAGCACCGATGCGCTGGTGGCGCCCGCCAGCACTGCAGTGACCAGTTTTACCGTCGGCTTTTCCACCCCCTACCAGTTGACAAGCCTGCAATTCAGGCTGGACTTCGACGCGGCCTTGCTGACGTTCAACCAGGGGGCGTCGTCGGTATCCGTCAATGACACGAGTTACACCTTGCCGTATTTCCTGGCCGAACTCGGCGGGTGGGCCGCCGCACAGCCAGGGGCCCATGTGTCGGCGGGGCAAGTACCTCCGGCCAGCGGCACCGGGTTGACCGAGTTGTACCTGGATGCCAACTTCGGCACCACCGGCCTGGCCCTGCTACCCTCCACGGTGGTCGTGCGCACGGCGTTCGACCTGGTGTCGCCCACGTTCGCGGCTGGCATGTCGCAGGCTGTGCGGGTGACCACGCTGCGGCTGGCCGACGTGAGCCTGAACCCGATTGCACTGGCAACCGCCGATGCGCCCGTCATCATGACGATCTCGGCCATTCCAGAGCCGCAACCCTGGTACATGCTGGCCGCCGGGCTGGGTCTGCTCGGTGCCGTGGCCCGGCGCCGGGTGGGCTGAAGGCACACCCGACAGCTGCGCATCGGCCGGCTGGTTTGCGCTGCGCCTGCCGTGGCGCCGGTTATTGGAGAAAACCCATGCCACGGTTCTCCCGCACCTCCGGCTTGATGCGGTGCTCGGCTTCGAGCTGCTCCAGGAACTCCAGCGCGGGCAACTGCGTATCCAGGATCAGCGCCTGGCGTTTGACCGCCGCGAAGTCGCCCGGGCAGAGCTGGTCGAGCAGCGCGAGGCGACGCAGGCACTCCAGCGTCAGCAACGACGCGTCACCACCCAATGCCTCGACCCGGAACATCGTCTCGCGCTGCACGGCGGTCAGGGGCTTGAAGCGGATCTTGAAGGTGAACCGTCGCAGCGCGGCCTGGTCGAGGCGGTCCAGCAGGTTGGTGGTGCAGATGAAGATGCCCTTGAAGCGCTCCATGCCCTGCAGCATCTCGTTGACCTCGGTCACCTCGTAGGTACGTTGGGCGCCGCGGCGATCCTGCAGGAAGCTGTCGGCCTCGTCCAGCAGCAGCACCGCATTTTCGGCTTCCGCCTCGCGGAACATCGCCGCCATCTGCTGCTCGGTTTCACCCACGTACTTGCTCATCAGGTCACTGGCCTGCTTGACCAGCAGGGTCTTGCCCAAGGCCTGGGCAATATGTTCACCCAGGGCGGTCTTGCCGGTGCCGGGCGGGCCGTAGAAACACAGGCTGCCGTGCCCTCGCGCGTGCAGCGCCTGCACGATGCGCGGCACCTCGAAGCGGCTTTCGACATGGAGCATCGACAGGTCGTACTGCGTCGCCATCGGCCGCGCCGGGCTGTGGTCGGCGTGGTTGCCCAAGGCGTGGTCGGCATTGCGCAGCTGGCGCTCGATGAGCTGCTCGGGCGCAAAGTGTTCGAGCCCGGCCGCGGCTGCGCCACCCGCCTCCGAGGGCGCGTGCACCAGCCCGGCGAAACGGACCGCCGTGCGGATCTGCGCCGGCGTAAGGCCCTTGCGGGCCGCCAGCCGCTCGACGAACTGCGGTGATACCGGCACGCCGTCAAGGGTCTTGCGCACCAGCCCTTCGCGTGCGCCCGGCGGCGGCGACTTCAGCTCCAGGTGGTAGGCGAAGCGGCGCCGGAAGGCCGGGTCGATCTGCTCGATGCGGTTGGTGACCCAGATCGTCGGCACGCAGTTGGATTCCAGGATCTGGTTGACCCAGGCCTTGCCGCTGACGCTGCCATTGGCCGGCGCCGCGATCTGGTCGGCCCGGGCCAGCAGCTGCGCCGCCTCGCTGGAGATGGGCGGAAACACGTCCTCGACCTCGTCGAACAGCAACGCGGCCTGTGCGCTGCCCTTGAGGAACACCTGCGCGATCTGCAGCGAGCGGTAACGGTCGCGCCCACTCAAAGAGTTGCCGTCGCGGTCGGCGTATTCCACCTCGAACAGCTCCAGGTTGGCTGCCTGCGCCACGACCTTGGCGAGTTCGGTCTTGCCGGTGCCCGGCGGGCCGTACAGCAGGATGTTGACGCCAGCCTCCTTGCGCGCCACGGCATGGCGCAACAGGGCGCACAGCACCTGCGCGTCGTCGTTGACGAACGAGAAGTCGGCCATCGTCAGGCTGCTCTTGCTCGACGGACGGGTGAACACGGCCATCAGTTCGGCCTGGTCTCGGTATTCACGCATCAGCACCGGCGGCAGCTTTTCGCTCACCTTCATCAGGTCGGCAAGGTCGGTGATGTTGTGCTCGGAGATCAGGTTCTCGACCAGGCCGATACGCTCCAGCCGGGAACCGGCGCGCAAGGCCTCGCCCACCTCGCTGGCGTTGACCCCGGCCAGCTCGGCGATGGCCGCGTAGGCCTCCGGTGCGTTGTTGACCTTGAACTCCACCAGGATGCTGCGCAGGTCGCGCTGGTAGCGCGCGAGGGTGCCATACAGCAGCAGGGCGCGTTCCGCCTGGTTGAGCTGCAGCAGGCCGGCCAGGGCGTCGATGTTCTTCTCGACCAGGGTGGAGTGCTTCTTGAGGGCCTGGGTGAGCCATTCGCCGGT
Organism: Rhodoferax sp.; assembly: GCA_031383745.1. Taxonomy (GTDB): domain Bacteria; phylum Pseudomonadota; class Gammaproteobacteria; order Burkholderiales; family Burkholderiaceae_C; genus CAISIP01. The sequence goes on from JANMZX010000249.1 coordinate 14,232, forward strand.
GATGGCCAGCAGCGAAATCAGGTCCTTGGGCTGGTCCTTGGCGTATTCATCCAGGTAGAAGAACAGCGTGCCCTCTTCGTACGGGCCGCGCCAGGTGCCGTGGCGCACCAGGAACTCGGCATCGCCCAGGGCCTCGTGCCCGCGCCAGAATTCATTGCTCGCGCAACGCCGGCCGAGGAACTCGCGCAGCCGCCGCAAGGCCGGTGCCGGCCACACCAGATGCCGGCCGGCCAACCCGACCACGCTGTTGAGGTCGCGCCGCACATTGAAGTTCGATCCGCGCCGGGCGGCCAGCGTCAGCACGAAGTGCGAGCACATCAGGTCCAGGACGGGCGCGTTCTGGAGCCCGGGTGATGCAAACACCAGGGCACCGGATCGGTCGCTTGGCAAACGCTTGACCATCAAGGGCCTCCTGATCGGATGTGACTGGCACCATAACGCAGACCAGCCCCGGATGGAAGACCCCGCCGGAAAATTCCCTTGCGATCCGCTAAGCTGTGACCGATGAACACTGCTCCGCTGTTACCCGTGGCACGTCCACCGTGCAGACCATGATGCGCTGGCTGTTCCGCCTCGCCGTGCTGGCCCTGGTGCTGGTGCCCGTGTCGCTGGCCGTGGTGATGTGGCTGGCGCTGGACTCCAGGCCGCTGGTGGTCAATGCGGTCGCCTTCACACCCGCGCATATCGAACGCGCCAAGCGCCTGCTCGATCGCAATGACCCGCGTCGGATGCGCCCGGGCGTGTTGCGCACCATCGTGGTGTCGCAGGAAGACCTGGAGCTGACGGCCAACTACCTGGCGAGCCGCTTCGCCCGGGGTGCTGTGCGGATGGCACTGCTGGACGGCTCGGCCACGATGCGCGCCACCTTCGAGCTGCCCGCCAACCCGCTGGGGCGATATGTCAATCTGGACGCGGCTTTCGCCGAGGGCAGCAAGTTGCCGACGGTCGACCACTTGCGGATTGGCCGGGTTGCGATGCCGGCATTTGTCTGCAACTGGTTGTTGCGTCGGGGCCTGGCGCGCCTGGAAGGCAGCTCGGACTACGGTGCGGCTGCCGACGTGATCAAGAAGGTCAGCGCCACGCCGGGCGTGTTGCAGGTCGCCTTCGAGTGGAGTGATGCGGCGGCCAGCCAGATCAAGTCGGCGCTGGTGCCGCCCGAAGACCAAGCGCGCTGGCGCGCCTACCAGGGTCGCCTGGTCGAGCTGACTGCGGTGTCGGGCCCCGCGCGGGCGCTGCCTCTGGACCAGCTGCTGCAGCCGCTGCTGCGCCTCGCGCGTGACCGTGCAGCGGCCGGTGGCAGCGCGGCCGACGAACACCGGGCGATGCTGGTCGTGCTGACCTTCTATGTCAACGGCAAGGGCCTGGCCGCGCTGGTGCCATCGGCGCGCACCTGGCCGGTACCGGTGCGCCGAACGGTCACCCTGGCAGGGCGCACCGACTTCCCACAGCACTTCACTATTTCGGCCGCCCTGGCCGCGACGGCCGGCAGCCCTTTGTCGAATGCCGTGGGTTTGTACAAGGAGGTCGATGACGCACGCGGGGGCAGCGGGTTCTCGTTCAATGACATCGCTGCGGACCGCGCCGGGACGCGATTCGGCGAGTTGGCCATGGCCGGTGGTGCCGGCAGCGCCAGGCTGCAGCAACTGCTGGCGCGGGGCCTGCAGGAGTCGGACCTGTTGCCCGATGTGCGTGACCTTCCGGAGTTCCTGACCGAGGCCGAGTTCAAGCGGCGCTTTGGTGGCATCGGGCAGCCGCCGTATCTCAAGATGGTCGGCGAGATCGAGCGCAGGATAGCCGCCCTTCCGCTTTACCGGTGACGCTGCCTGTGCCCGGTCCGGCGCACCGGCGCCGAGCCCGGAAGGTGTGTGTGGCTAAAATCGGGCGTCCGCCAGCAATTGCCATCCAAGGAATCCCATGTCCGCGCCCAACCAACCCCACGACTCAGCGCCCATCGACCCGGTTGAGAGCATCGTGCCCTTGATGCCGATCGTTCTGCCTGTGGCTGGCGGCGTCTTGATGTTTCTGCTGGCATTCATCGCGGTTTTCATGGCCTGAGGCCCCCGTCGGCGATCCGGCATTCGAAGCGCCTGTGCACGCCGGCAACGTCGGCATGCCTCGGCCCCACCTGACCACCCACTGGCCCAACACAGGGACGGCGCAATCCCTGTCCACACCATGACCCGCGATGCTTGAAGAACTCAGGCCCTTCCTGGTTCACTGGGCCATAACCTCGCTGGCGTTATGGGTCGCCAGCCACCTGTTTCGCGGGCTCCGGTTTGCGGATACCTTGTCACTGGTCTTGGCGGCCCTCCTGCTTGGGTTTGCCAACGCCATCGTCAAGCCCTTGCTGGTGATTCTGACACTGCCTCTGACGGTCCTGAGCTTCGGGTTCTTCCTGCTGGTCATCAATGCGTTGATGGTGCTGCTGGTCTCCCGCCTGGTGCGCGGGTTTTCCGTGTCGGGTTTCTGGACTGCGTTTTTTGTCAGCATCTTCATCTCGGTGTTCAGTTTCGTGCTGGGCGCCGTGGTGCTGCGAGACACCTCAACCCACAACATTCAAATGCCGCGCAGTGGAACCTGGCTGTAGGCAGCGGGCAGAACTGCCGTCCGTGGCGGCGGCGGACTCGGTGGGCCGCGAGCGCCAGGGTTGCCAGGGTCGCGCCGGGCCGCCTGCGCCACGGACGCTACGCAACATAAAGTAATGCCGGTTTTGCATATCTTTTGGCTGTAACCACACGGTAACCACTGCAGGCGTTCCTAGAATTGCAGTTGCCAGCCCAGTGGCGTGCTGCGAAACACCTCTTGCCCACGCTGTTGACCCGCTCCGCCATCGCCGGGGACGGCTGACCCGCACCAAAGCCCATCGCAACAGGTGCACGCGCCGGTTCAAGTCATTTTTTCAAAGTGGATGCCCCAGCCGCCGAGACGCCCGCGGATGCCTCGATGCACCTCCTTCGAAAAAAGCGATTTTCAACCTTGGGAGATTTTCATGAACGCAATTGCCGAGCCGGGTATCCGCCTGGACGCACCCCGGTACGTCAGGAACCAGGCCTTGCTGGCCTGGGTGGCGAAAGTCGCGGCGCTGACCAAGCCCGCGCGTGTGGAGTGGTGTGACGGGTCGGACGAGGAATACCAGCGCCTGTGCCAGCAGCTGGTGGATGCCGG